>JABMOV010000080.1 GCA_013203145.1 Fidelibacterota bacterium | reverse complement strand
TTGTAATTAAATCCTGTTAGTTATAATATCATACGTTCAAATTGATTGAATACTTTATGAAAGATAGTTATCTGTGCTTTTATGTGATTTAGAAATAGGATATAGTATGAAAACAACACCCGTTTGCCTTTTCATTATTTGTGTATTAATCACTGGCTGTGGTACTCGTAAAGCAAAGTCCGGGAATATGTCTATTTCCCAAATACCCACCGTTAAAAATTGGACTCCTGTTCTCTCCTTTAAGGGTATAGGAGAGCAAAAATCCAAGTTGATTCCTATAGTATCAGATTCTATTAGAGTAGAATGTCAATTCTCAGGCGGTCCGAAGGATACGTTTATTTTATACCTTGTAGAACATGGCAAATCAATCTTAAAAGACGGTGGTTTCCCTCTTGTTATGGAGAGAGGGAATGGACAAAGTAAATATTCCTTTAGTCCAAAACCTGGTGAATATTACCTGCATATTCTTTCCCAGAACTCTAGTTGGGACTTACAACTTTATGAATACTAATTCATTAAACTTCAGCATTTTTAACAATAACGATAAATTGTTGGTGTATTAGAATGAATAAACATATTGATATTTCTTTAAACCCATTAAATCCAAAGAGTCCCAATGATAAACTGTATGCTGCAGCGATGAATAAAAATATTAATGCAGTTACCAATGCGTTAAACGACGGTGCAGATATTGATGTTTGTTTCTCTGATGGTATGACACCATTAATGATTGCCATTTGTCAACGATCAAAAGATATTGTGATGTTACTTATTGAAAAAGGTGCTGATATTAATGCCAAAACTAATGATCCTTTCACGCCATTAATTTATGCCGCAGTGCAAGGGTTTCCAGATATTGTTGAGTTACTAATTAAAATGGGGGCTGATGTTTCTATTTGCGGGGGACCCCCAAATCACTTATCCGCATATGAGTATGCAAAGAAATACAGACATAATCAAACAGTGAAAACAATTGAACAAGCCAAATGATTCCATACCGCCCATTCCGTATTTGTATGTACACGCTTCTTGGTAAGATGTGGAGTGGGCGGTTTTCATGTGCAAATTAGCATTTATTTATATCAATTTTATATAAACCGCAAAACAATGCTAAAAACAAACATATGCTAAAGCGCTACACAGTAACGTTTGCGGGAATCTTCCATGTTTTGGCACGGGGTTTGTATCTTATATAGCGAACATGAAACAAACGGAGAAAAAAATGAGACATTACACAAACAACTTAACAGACTGGATCGCTTTTTCGATCGTCATTTTATTAACAATTTCACCTTTTGTGATGATTTAATCATGGAATACACGATTAAACATCAAAATCATAAAATACAAGACATCCTAGATTGGGTTTCCTTAGTCACAGTACTGATGTTAACCATTTCACCATTCATCTTAATATAGGAAAATTATCATGAGAAAACATAAAGACAGTAATATCACAGACTGGATTGCACTTGTAGTTGTTTTACTTCTTATCCTCTCCCCATTTGTCTTGTTATAAGACAATCGTTCTAAAGTCTAATATGTAAAAATATCCCTGCGTTGGGATATGTAAAATCTTAAATCCTTAAATCAACTTTTCTCTCAGCAATGCAAATTCGCCCGGATTTTGGGCATATGGTATATAACAATAATGTAAACCACCATGGATGACATCAATAGGTTTGTATTTATCAGTGAATACATTTTCGACTGTAAATGTAATTGTATCCTCCAGTGTGAGCAATTCCAAAGACATTCCCTTTCGAATGGGATTTCTAGGCTCTACCTTCAACAATCCCTTTTCTGCATCGTATTCATGAACAATTCCTGAAAATTGATGCGAAGACTTTTCGGGCTTGGCTTGATCAAATTTTTGCGCTGACTTTCCAGGGTTACCAAATAGAAATCCTGCAATTAAACCGCGATGGGATGTAGAAAACACTTCATTCAAGTGCTTTTCATTAAAGGACTTTCCCTCATTGAGATCTTGTAGAGCATTACGATACGCCCGAGCAATTACGGCGGTATAATAGACAGATTTTGAACGTCCCTCAACTTTTAAACTATCAATACCTGCTTCCTTCAGTGCATCCAGATGTTCAATGGCGCAAAGATCGCGGGCATTCATTAGATAGGTACCATTTTCATCTTCGTCAATTTGCAGGAATTCACCAGGCCTTTCTGATTCTTCCAAATAATAATCCTTCTTCAACGGAACGTATTCATCTTCATGCTGAGTGATAGCCACATCTTTAGGATTTGCTTCTGCCAACCAATCGGCTGGTTGCAATTCTTCCTTTTCATACATTTTATATTCCCAACGACAGGAATGAGAACAAGTACCCTGGTTTGGATCACGGTAGGACATATAATTAGATATCAGACAGCGTCCGGAATAGGCGATACAAATGGAGCCATGCACAAAGGCTTCAAGTTCTAAATTTGGACAATAATCCCGAATCTGTTTTATTTCTTTGATGGAGATTTCACGTGATAAAATAATTCTGTTCACGCCCATAGATTCCCAGAATCTGGCAGATGCATAATTCACACTATTGGCCTGTACCGATAAATGAATTTCCTGTTCTGGATGTTTTTCTTTCATCATCATAATCATCCCAGGATCAGACATTATCCAGGCGTCGGGTTGTGCTTGCGTTAATAAATCATCCACATAATTCATAAATGGTTCAACTTTATGATTATGGGGAATGATATTTGCTGTCAGATAAACTTTTTTATCAAGATTATGGGCGTAATCAATGGCCTCAATTTCGGTTCCCTTTTTGAAACCATTTTCACGTGCTCGTAACGAAAAGCGTGGTATGCCTAGATATGTTGCATCTGCTCCAAAGGCGTAGGCAAACTTCATTTTTTGATAGTCGCCGGCTGGGAGCAATAATTCGATTTTTTTCACGGTTGTGCCTAATTTGAAATTTTGTTTATATAATTGGGTCGAAAGTTAGACGAATAGTTAAAGATAAAAAAGTGGAGGCGGGGAGTCCGCCACGGCGGATAAAAGTCGAACTTTACCTGCCTAAGGCAGGTCCCGTCCTGAATTGTTGTTTAACCAATCACGACCTTTCCCACTCTTCAAATACTTTTCGCGTAGTCGTGCGGTATTATAATCCATGCATTTCTCGGTATAAATAACTTCGAAATCGCGCAATATTCTGTATATAGTTGCATTCTTTGATC
>JABMOV010000079.1 GCA_013203145.1 Fidelibacterota bacterium | reverse complement strand
TTATCCCCCAGGCAAAATGTTCATAAGGAACAGCAAAGGAAAAGCCTAATTCATTCACTCCTAATATTTCATAGTTCAATGTTAAATCTATTTCAGTTGTATGAGCATTTCCCTTTAATAACAGTTCCAAAAGACCGGTAGGTAAAGCGATATCAGACATAATTATAGTATTGCTTGTCAACGCCATATTTCCCGATGCAAAATTAAGGGCAGGAGTGGCAAAATGAATGTCTGGTGTGAATGTAAGCCCACCACCTGACTCTAAATCTCTAAGTAATATATCTTTATCGTTTTCTGATAACGTATCCCCGGAAAAGTTATTTATGTTTGCAAAAGAAATATAATTACTGACCAGCCCAAAATCTATCCCTACCAACTGCATCATAAAGGGTTTTTCAGTTTGGAAAGCCAGTAGAGCCGGGTTATAACCAACCGCAAATATTCCGTCTGCTACTGTTGTATAGGCTCCTGCCAATCCCACGGATCGTGCATCGCGCTTCATTTGGCCCAAAAGTGGAATCGTTAACGCGACCATCAATAGGAATGTGGCAAATCGTTTCATTGCCGAATAATTCCAGTATTCAGGGAGATCTTTCCTTTACCGGAAGATTGTCGTCCACCCTCTTGTACCGTGAAATACCAGCCACTTATATCATAAATGTCTGTCTCGGGGATGGATATCCGCAATCGTAAGCTATCACGATCGGCGAGAGGAATTTGGTTTGTTTCATTTATGATAGGTGTCCATAAGAAAGAATCAACATTGGCTACGTTCAATTGAATCTCTGTCCAATCTATAACATTTGTAGGATCAATATCAGGTCCCACTCCATAATGAAGATTAACCAAATCAATTGTGCCATACGATTTCCATTTAATATAATAATCTTGATCCATTATAAGTGTTTCACCACCATTGGGATATTGTAATACTAATTCATCGGGTGGACCTTCAAATACACCAGTGTTACTCACCCTGAAAATAATACTAGCAGAGACAGTGATATAGTCATCCATAGATAAATAAACCGATTCTCCATTCGTTCCATTTAAATGAAAACGAGGTACAATATAATGTTCACCGGGATCTGTCATTAATTTGATGCGATTTGTATCAATCACGCTACTGTGGCTGATAAAACCCGGTTCTAGTACAGCTCCAGCGTGTCCCGCAGAAGAAGTACTATCATAAAATTCCAAAGGATCGGGTAAAACAATGCTGGCTAAAGTATCTACATAAGATATAATTGAATCAACTGCACTATTATTTGCTTTTACTAGATAAACTAGCCCCTCGACACAATTGCTAAAATCATCCATGACATTAAATATGAAAATATCACTTGTTGCGGGATTTAAAGAATCACAAGCAGTTACAACATAAAGACTGTCTGTAGGCAACCACCCATTATTGACTACCATAGTATCACGGAAAGCGCTAAGACCTTCTTGCGTGGTATTTAGCGGGAAATAAAATTGATTGGATTGCAGAATTGAAATTACTCCACCTACCGGGATATGATTGGTAACATTCGTATTCATTGATGCTTGAATTAGTGAATTTCTGATTAGACTTCTGTTCTCATGGGTCATTTCATCTAGAGGTGCTTGCGTACCAGGAATAAATGTCATTTCGTCCATGCGAACTTCAAATGGTGCGATTAGACGATATGATCCACCAATGGATGCGCCTACAACAATTGTCCCTCGTCCATCTATTGCAGCCGCCGCATCAACATCAATATTGGCTGGATTGGAGGATAATAAATCGACGATTGTTGTTTCACCTATACCAGGAGCAACTGTAGTACTATCTGTCCAAATTGAATCACTAGGAGAATTGTAAGTAAATGTAGTCGTACCATGTTTCCATAAACGAATAACGGTTTTAACCGTATCCAATGAATTCGTCGGACTACCTACATTTCCTAACACGGCCACTCGTGAAGTATCTCCAAGCCCGTTTACACCCACTAAAGCAATATCAAGATTAACAGGCAATCGGATTTGATTGAGCATTTCAAATTCAATACGAACATCTGTAAATGCCATTCCAGTAAATCCTTGCGGAATCCCTGACATTTGTTGAGTGGTTGGTGGAAAAGATTGTATCAAATTTGCTTGTAAAGAATCAAAATGAAATTCAGTAACCTCAACACCAATATCAAAGGAACCAAGATCAGTACCATCGAGTGGAATCACAGTTGTTTGTGCAATGAGCATTGCACTTATATCAATTGAGAGCGTAGTTAATGCACTATCTGGGTTTCCGGGATTGGCGAAAGTATAACCATCTAATTTCCACGATTTTGAGATAGGGCTCAAACCAGAATTTAAAACAGTATCAATTTTGACAGAATCTCCTCCAACCGGCGGAATAAAATTCCTAAAATTCATTTTAAAATCAATATCAAATGGAAACGTACTCTTCAGGCCAGAAATAGATATTGTATTTACATCACCAAACGTATTATTTGCAAACCAACCACTATATAGTTCTACATCTGATGGAAATAAAACTGGCGGCATTTCAGGAGCGACATCTACTGCAGAAGTAGTAACTTCTGCTCCATCTATTCCAGCGATACGAATTCTAATTGCAATATTCACCTGTACAGAATCACCAGCATTTATGGTCAGTGTATCAACCGTCGTTACTTCCTGCAAATTAAATCCCATTTCCATTCGGATACCGGTACCCAGTGAATCACGGCTTAACGATGTCGTTTCAGAATATTGGTTATCTTTTGATACAGCGGTTCTTGTGTGGTTTGCTAGAGTATCCATGGGATCTGATGTATCTGTTGATAAACTGAATCGCACATTTTCTATATCAGATGGTAATCCATTATTAAGTATCTGTGATCTGAATAGACTGGAATCTCCGTTAGAATCTTGTACAATAATAAATTTGTCGATTGAAGTAATAAACTCTGGCAATTGCGAAGAGGGTATCTCTGGAATGTTGAAATCAACAATAATTGGTGTGTCAAAACTGGTCGCAATTACATTCCAATGGGATGACAAAATTCGGTGGTCTGAAACATCGGGGATACTAAACTCTTGGAAGTTATCAATATCAACAAATCCAGCTGAACCGAATGGCAATGTAATATTGATGGTCGTATCGATTAAAAAATCAACTGTCATCCCCGGTACCGGATCCGTATCAGGTTCTATATTCTGATTGATTGCAATCTGTAAATAAGATGGGTCAATAGATGTATCAGGCAAATTTCCTTCAAACATAACTTGGAAACCAGTTGAATCATCAGTTGGAGAAATAAAATCGCTATTAGCCATATCCGAGAGCGGATATGTTTTGTTCGTAATGGGGATTTTCAAATCCATGAACCAGGTTGGCATTTCAAATTGGGCTGGATTTTGAAAGTCACAAGAAGGGAATAATACGACAAACAGAATGGATAAAATCCATACCGATTTGTTCAAAAGTCCGCTTTTTTGTTTATTTAACATCATTACCTTGGATTATCAGGTATTACTAATACGTCAATTTTCAGTGTTTTTAGACAATGATGCCAGATTTTTTTACAATTTATATATTTTGTTTGAAAAAGTGCCTTTTAACCTTTCAAAGGTTCGAAACTTTTGAAAGGTTTTAGGTCATTCCAGAGCATAATCCTTTATGGCTCTTTTCTCAACAATTGCAGTACTATGTTCGTTCACAAAATCAAAGTAATTTTTAGTTGAGCCAACTAAATCTTCAATGAATCCTAATTCGGTGATATTATCAATGTCTCTTTTTAGGCAAACCAGATAATTCGAAAATTCCCAGTCTTTACCATTACTAACCAAATTGTGCTTAACTGGATTTAAATGAATATACCGGCAAAGATGCATCAAATATTCTTCTTTATTGATGTGTTTGGATTTTGCTCTTCCTTCAAATAATGTTCCTTTTCTCTTCAATTGCCTATTTATCCCCTGAACAAAAGCATTATTTAAGGATTGAATAAAATTTGAGATTGAAATATCAGAATTTTGATACACAAGTAGATGATAATGATTAGGTATTAAACAATATGCAAGGATGGATATATCGTAACGCTTGCTATATCGTTTTAATAATCGGATGAAATAAACATAGTTCTCTCTATTGAAGAAAATACTCTTTCCATCTATCCCGCGATTGTAAATATGGTAATAATTCTCTTTATAGTATTTCATTACCTGATTTCAACCTTTCAAAGGTTTGAAACCTTTGAAAGGTTTATTTTATTCTATTTTATAACTGTCCCCACTCTATCTAATCGCGGCATCCAAGAATCTAAATCGAGGGAAAAATAAACAAAAAGTGCTGAACCAAGAAGATTGCACTCCGGTACAAATCCCCAATAGCGTGAATCCAAACTATCGTCCCTGTTATCTCCCATTGCCCAGTAATAATTTTGTTTTACAACATAAGATCCCAGTTCATTAATAGGAGTTCCATCAATCTTCAAATATTGCCAAATGTCATCATTGATTGCCGTTGACCACGGTGTCAGCTTGTTCCCTGATGGATAATAATCTTCAAAAACTTCCATTGATTCTTTACGGCGATACAAATCATTTTGGTCAATATTCGTCAATTCATATGTCCGCGAACCTGATTCTAAGGTGACCTCATGTCCATCCATGATCATTAATGGAACAACATAAAGCCAATCCGTTTTGTCATTTAATGGAATAATGTCTTCTTTTTTTGGTAAGACTACTGCTGAAAAATTATCTTTATTTCCATGAGTTCTTAAGAATATATCACGTTGTTTAAAATCCTCAGGTAATTCTGGTGCAATGTATTTTCCATTCTCGGGTAAAGTGAATTCGACATTATTTACAAATACTTTTCTGGATTTTATTTCAAGTGTGTCACCAGGTAGTGCTATCAATCGTTTAACATATTTATGGTAAGGATCCCGTGGATATTTAAAAATAATGACATCCGCTTGTTCAGGTTCTCTAAACATTGGGAATCTGGCGAAAGGAATATCAAAACCTTTATCCGTATAAGGAATTCCAATCCAGTCTGGAGTGCGCATGCCATACACAAAACGGTTACCAATCAGGAAATCCCCAGTCATAATTGTATTTTCCATGCTACCTGTGGGTACGATATACGCTTCAACAATCGTTACTTTTAATAATAGTGCAATGAGGATCAGAAGTGCTAATGATCGCGCTTCTGTTAAAATATTTTTGGCTTTTTCTGTCATAATTATCTTTCTAGTGGAAATCAAAATCTACATGTTTAATATGGTTAAATGAATGATTTTTCCCATTGATTTGTACAGTCATAGCTTCAATTCGGATCGCTCGATTGATTTCATTATTCTGTAAATACATTTGAATGGCAGATTCTAATTTTTGCATTTTTTGTTTCGTAAGATTTAAAGCTGGCGAGATGTTTGAATTTGATACACCGGTTTTTATCTCTATAAAGATTAATTCATCAATATGTTCCGCTAATATGTCGATTTCGCCATATGGTGGAACATTCACATTCATTTCCAATATTTTATATCCTTGACCCATGAGATACAATGCAGCCAGTTTCTCCCCTAACCATCCAACCTTCCGCTCCTTTTGATACCATCGGATAGGTTTAAGCTGCTCTCTTACCGGTGCGAAACTTTTCCGATGGATTGGTGTCGCCTTCCATGTCGAAAGGGCTTCCATATGGATTGAAGTACCATATCCCTTGTGCTGTGCAAAACCGTATTCAGGGAACACATGATCCATTTCAATCATCATTCTATCACGGGTGACTTTCGCAATAATTGATGCGGCCCGAATACAATCAATTTTATCATCACCTTTTATGATTCCTTCGTTTGGAATAATTTGGGTTGGCAATGCATACCCATCAATTAATGCCTTAGTGGGTTTTTTAGATAATTTACCTAACCCCATTTGCATTGCTTTGTAGGTTGCATTTAGTATGTTTATCCTGTCGATTTCCTTGACATCAACGATACCAACCCCTACTGAAACAGCTTTTTGTATTATTTCATCAAACAAAAATTCTCTTCTTTTTGGCGTGAGCTTTTTTGAGTCTCTAAGGCCTACAATATTATGTTCTTCTGGCAAAATGACAGCCGACGCTACAACTGGACCTGCTAATGGTCCTCTTCCCGCTTCGTCTACTCCTGCAATTATTTCCATTGGATGTGTTCTAACCTTTTTCCGTCAGATCGAAACCAGATTGCTCCAGAATCATCGGTTCGGAATAATGTTGTTTCTAAAGATTTAATTCGATTTACGGTTATGTCAGATGGATGATTAAACTTGTTATTTTCTCCAACAGAAATTACTGCAACCTGTGGTGAAACTTTGTTTAAATAATCCAGTGACGAACTTGTAATGGATCCATGATGTCCAACTTTTAAAACATCTGAATCAAGGTAATTATCATATGAGAGCATTTCTTTTTCAGCTTCCAATTCAGCATCGCCCTGAAAAATAAAAGAATTTTGCCCATGCACCAATCGAAACACTAAACTAGAATTATTAATATTATACTTCTGAGAGCTTCCCGTATCGGGGCCTAAAAATTGTATGTAAGTCTCATCATCTATTTTCATGAGTGATTCACTGTGATAAATTTTATATCCTATTTTTTGATTTTCAACGTATTCTAATATTTGATTGTACGTGTGTGAGCCATAATCGATATCGGTATCAATTACAGTATCCACAGGGAATTCAGAGAATATAGCCATTGTGCCTCCGATATGATCACTATGAGGATGAGTCATGATAAGCCAATCGATTTTTGTTACACCCAAATGATTTAGGACTGGAACAATGACCTGCTCACCCATATCCCTTTTTCTTGATCGATATCCAGTATCGACAATCATTGTTTTTCCATTTTCAAACCTGATAATGGCACAATCCCCTTGACCAACGTCGAGATACAACACATCCATATAACTGGATGATAATGTCCATTTCCAAATCACAATATTTGCACTAATGAGAATGATTAGGATGGCATAATTATATTTCTTTCTCAATAACAATACCAGACCTATGGTTAACAGTATGTACAAAATGATATGAAATTCCTGAAACGTATTTACTTTAATAATACTAAAATAAAATCCTGAAAAATATTTTGCCAACCCTGTTATTATGACCGTTGTAAGCCAGAGAGCATTAGCAAACCATCCTACAACAATTGGAATCCAGTTTATCGTTAATAGAATTATTCCACCTGCGACTAAGACTCCAACTAATGGAACAATGAGCACGTTGGCTAATAATGCAATAACGGGTAGTTTTTTAAACACAAAAATTGTAATTGGTATCGTCCCGATTTGTGCTGAAAGTGATACAATAAATAATGCCCATGGATACTGTAAATATGGTTTTTTAATAGATTCCACTCTCAATTTTTCAGGTAAACTTGAATTGATTTCATTATAAAAAAATAAAATTGATCCTACTGCTGCAAAACTTAATAAAAATCCAATATCAAATAATTGTTCGGGATTGATGAATAATAGTATAAACGAAGATGTGGATAAAATATTCCAAGAATTTGTAGGGCGATGGAAAATGGGAGCTAACAAATAAAAGCCAGCCATCATACATGCCCTATTCACGCTTGGGGTAAAGTTGGTCAAAGCTGCAAATACTAATAATCCAGCTAAAATAAATATTCGATTATATCCCCAAGGAATTTTCAACATTGGAGTCAGAGTCGTTAAGATTAATACGATATATCCTACATGAAGCCCGGAGACAGCCAGAACATGGATGACACCAGTATTTTGAAAATCTAATTTCATTTCCGGATCTAATCCAGATCGATCTCCAATAAGCAAGGCAGTCAATAAACCTGCTTCTCGTGCTTCTAAATGGGTTGACAATATGGTTCGGATGTGATCTCTTGTCGCTTCGATCAATTTCCGTAAGGAAATCCTTTTAGATTTATATATTATTGGGAAATAGCTTTTATCAGGCAATACTAAACCGTAGACACCCTTTTTCATGTAATATTTTTGTAAATCAAATTGACCTGGGTTTCGCTGAGATTCATAAAGTAGAAAAGTCCCTTTAACACATAGCGTATCATCAATGTTCACATCAGGTTTATCTGATAAATAGACAAAATAACCAAATTCATCTCCAAGTTGACTTGTCGAATTGCTTATTTCAATATTTTCCAATCCAATTCTGTACTTCCCACTTTTTGTCTGTGAAATACTATTTACCGTACCAATAGCTTCAACTAATTGGTCATCCATGGTTACAACTTGTGAATAAATATGACTCGATATTGTTCGATGAATGAGTGTATTACCCCATCCCATGAGAAAAACTATAATAATTAAGGAGATATGAAAATATCGTCTGAATTTCCGATTCCATAACAAGATGATAATTAAGCAAAATGATAATATCAGGAATATCATGGGGATATTTAGATAACTCCACAAAATTCCGGTTATGGTCGCCAGATTCAAAAAAACAAGAGGATAACGATAAAACAAATTCATATAATAACTAATCTTAATGTTATTTAAAGTTAAAATTGAATAATCAAATTTGCCAGAACCTCTCATAACCATTAAACTTGGCGGTTTAATTACCCATTCAAAGGAAGACTTATGAAAAAATCCATTGCTGGACTTATAGCATTTGCACTTATTTTTCTCGTTTTAGTGATTTGGGGAATGGAACCATACGATGCAGTATGGACATTTCCTGGTAATTTTGAATGGGTAAAAAACTTCCCTTCTGAAAATCTGCCCCTCGGTGCTATTCCTCTAATGATTATCGCATTGGTTGGAACGGGGATATTCGCCACAATCAAACTGGGTTTTCCTCAAATACGCTATTTTAAACATGGTGTCAATGTTACCCGTGGCATATATGACAATCCTGCGGATGAAGGCGATTTAAATCATTTTAGAGCCCTAACAACGGCTCTGTCTGCCACAGTTGGTATTGGAAATATCGCTGGTGTTGCAACGGCGCTCTATTATGGAGGGCCTGGCGCAATATTCTGGATGTGGGTGACAGCGTTTTTTGGAACAACACTAAAATTTGCAGAAAGTACTTTATCTTTAAAATATCGAAAAATGGATAGCGATGGATTCACAGCCGGAGGTCCAATGTATACAATTGAGCATGGACTTGGACGCAATTGGCGGTGGCTTGCAGTTGCTTTCGCTACATTTACAATTATCTGTTCATTTGCAACCGGAAATGCCATTCAGGCTTTTACAGTGTCAGATCAATTGTATTCAGAAGTATCGCAGGTAATCGGACTTGAACATTTTCTCACAATAAAACACTTATTATGGGAAGGGTTTTCGGTTTCAGTAATGCAGGTGATAATTGGCATCTTGTTAGCGGTGGTAGTTGGAATGGTTATTATTGGTGGTATCAGAAGGATTGGCCACGTTACAGGTGTTTTAGCACCATTTATGGCTCTGATCTATGTCTCAGCGGCTGGATTAATTTTATTAGCTAACTTAGATAAAATAGGTGAAGCATTCAGTTTAATTCTGGGGATGGCATTCAATCCACCGGCTGAAATTGCCGGTGTAGGTGGAGGAAGTTTTCTAGTCCTAATGAACACCCTACTGTGGGGTGTCAAACGTGGATTATATTCTAATGAGGCTGGTCAGGGTTCGGCAGCAATAGCACATTCCACTGCAAAAACCAATCACCCTGTACGGGAAGGTGCAGTTGCTATGTTGGGACCCTTCATTGATACTATCGTTATTTGCACAATGACTGGATTAGTTATTATCACCACTGGAGCCTGGCATCATACCGAATTCTTTATCAATCGGATTGACCCTTCATTCGCAGGTGAACTATTAAATAGCAGCTTATTAACTTCCTTTGCTTTTAAAACAGGATTGTCCTGGTTATTTAGTTCTGGGGATAAAATTGTGACTTTTTCCGTTCTTCTATTTGCGGTTTCAACAGCAATTAGCTGGTCGTTTTATGGTGATCGAGCAACCGAATATTTATTTGGTGCAAAGGCCATTAAACCGTACCGTTGGTTTTATGTATTATTTGTATTTATCGGTGCAATTGCCAGTTTGGAAGCCGTTTGGGCATTTGGTGACGCCGCTCTTGGGTTTATGACATTTCCCAATCTAATAGCCATTATCTTACTGTCAACACAACTTAAGAAAATGACGAAAAAGTATTTTGCAATAGATCATAAGCCATATAAATCGTCATATCATGAAAAATAAATATCTTGATATAGCTCTAACAGCAGCTCAAGATGCATCACTGATCATACTTAACGCACTGGATAAACCCAGGGCGTATTCCCACAAAGGTGTTACTGATCTAGTCACTATTACAGATCAACAATCAGAAGATTGCATTATCGGTATGATTCATAAATATTTCCCTGATCATGCAATTCTTGCAGAAGAAAGCGGACAGCATAAAAGTGACTCCCAATATTTATGGATTATCGACCCTTTGGACGGAACCACAAATTTCATTCACGGATACCCTTCTTTTTCAGTTTCAATAGCATTATTTATTAATGAAAAACCCTATCTTGGTGTAGTAATAGAAATGCCTTCTAACAATATGTACTATGCTGTAAAAAATGAAGGTGCCTTTAAAAATAATAGTCCAATATCTGTATCAAAGATTGATGATATCACCAAATCCCTTTTGGTAACCGGATTTGGATATGAGCACGGTGAAAAATGGCACAAGAATATGGAATTATTTAAATATTACACAGATATTACTCAGGGAGTACGAAGACTGGGAGCTGCCTCAGTGGATTTATGTCATTTGGCATGTGGTCAAGTTGATGGATTTTGGGAATTTGATTTGCATCCTTGGGATACAGCGGCGGGTATTTTAATCGTTGAAGAAGCAGGTGGGAACGTTACGGGTATGAATGGAGAAAATTATTCCAT
>JABMOV010000078.1 GCA_013203145.1 Fidelibacterota bacterium | reverse complement strand
CTCCTTGGAGTTGGGATAAATTATCCCGGCTCAAAGCAAATAAAACCAAGGAGAATCAGACCATGGCTCAAGTTAACACAATCATGTCAGAACTACTCAGCCTTTTTCCGAGATACGAATTTGAGAAACTGGAAGATCGTTACAATGCGAACCACTATACCAAGTATTTCGGTGGCTGGCAGCAACTCATTGTACTGTTATTTGCCCAAGCGGGTAGAAAGGACAGCTTGAGAGACATAGAAACATCTCTGTCTGTACACCATTCCAAGTGGTATCACATTGGATTGCAAGGGATCAAGCGCAGTACCCTTTCGGATGCCATGTCCAAGAGATCCTATCAGATCTATGAGGGACTGTTCTATAAGTTGTTGGAGAAATGTAAGTCGGTAACGCCAAAGCACAGCTTTCGTTTTAAGAATGATCTGTATTCCTTAGATTCGACAACTATTGATTTGTGTTTATCTCTTTTTCCCTGGGCACGTTTTCGTAAACGCAAGGGAGCAATCAAATTGCATTACCTGTATGATCATAGTGGTTCGCTACCCTCATTTATGGTTATGACTGATGGAAAGAAACATGATGTCCGAGTGGCACGTAGCGAAGACAAACTGGATTTTGCATTACTACCGGACAGCATTCTGTCCATCGACAAAGCCTACATTGATTATAAATGGTTGTATTCACTGGATCAGCGAGGGGTATACTTCGTTTCCCGGGTCAAGGAGAATATGAAACATGAGGTCACCGGACAGCATAAACCCCTTAAGCATAAACAAATTATCGGGGATGATCTAATCAAGCTGACCGGCTTTTACACAATGAAGAAATACCCGGATCAACTGCGGATAGTGGGCTTTGTCGACCCTGAAACAGGAAAGTACTATGAGTTCTTAACCAACAATATGGATCTGGCAGCCACGACTATTGCCAAGATCTACAAGTCCCGTTGGCAGATCGAACTGTTCTTCAAATGGATCAAGCAGAACCTCAAGATCAAATCTTTTCTGGGCACCAGTCCTAATGCTGTGCTAACTCAGGTGTGGGTGGCAATGTGCTATTACCTGCTGCTGGCTTACATCAAATATCAGACAAAATACAAACATACGATTACTGAATTAAGCCGAATGATCGGTGAAGGGCTAATGAATCGCATTAATTTGCTCGATATTTTGTCTTTAAACGTGAAAACGCTTAATAAGGCTAGAGAACCTATACCTCAACTGGCTTTATTTTAACCGGACAGTAGTGAGATCAACATTAAAAGTCGTACCGTGGATAATATCAGATAATGCCAAAATTGCATAAGCTTTTTTCTTGGTAGATATCATTAATTGTTTATTCCACCTTTTGAGAGGCGTAAATTGACTGGTTGGGATTTAATAAGATTTCAAAAACTAAGTATAAAAATTTGAGAAAATAGATTTTGTAATAAAAACCACTGCAAAATTACTATTTAGCTGACCAATTAATGAAAAAGCAAAATACTATAAATCATCTTAAAAACCGGAAGATAACCATCCTCCTGTTATTTGCTATTTCAGGAGTATACGCAGGGAGAGTTACGGGCTTTATCACTGATTCACATTCTGGTGAAGCTCTCATTGGAGCAAATGTATATATAAAAACAACATCTATGGGAACTGCCACGGACATCAATGGCTATTATGTTATTAATGATATGCCAAATGGTGATCAGGTACTTGTGGTATCCTATTTGGGATATGAAATTTCAGAACAATCTATTTCTATCAATGGTAATACCGGTTTTACTAATGTGAGTTTAGAAAAAAAAGCGATCGAATTAGATGCAGTTATAGTGAGTGGTGAACAAATTTCCAGACAAATAGCCGTAGAACCAAGTCGCGTTAGTTTATCCCCAAGGGAATTAAAATCTCTACCGTCAATTGTTGAACCGGATCTTTTCCGAACAATACAGGCAATGCCAGGTGTGTTAACCCCATCAGAATTTTCAACTGGATTAATTATTCGCGGTGGGAATACGGATCAAAATTTGATATTGGTGGATGGGATCACAGTATACAATCCATCTCACCTTGGTGGTGTTTTTAGCAATTTCATTATTGATGCAGTAAAAGAAGCGGATTTAATTAAAGGTGGATTCAATGCAGAATATGGTGGGAGATTATCAGCAGTCTTGAATATTCTCAGTCGCGAAGGAAACAGGAAACATTTTGATGCAAAAGCATCCATATCTCTTCTGGCGGCTCAAACCACCCTCGAAGGTCCATCCTATAATGGCGCATGGTTAATATCTGCGCGGAGAACCTATTTTGATAAAGTCCTTAAAGGAACACCGTATTACATTCCCTATTATTTTTATGATATGCAAGGACACGTATTCACAGATTTGACTCCCAAAGATCGTGTCAGCTTCAGTTTTTCCACTGGATTGGATGACCTCATTTTCGATGACCTTGGATTGGAGGCAAACTGGGGTAACAAGACGTATAGTTTAGCCTATAGGAGAGTCTTCTCAGATCGGCTTATAGGAAACATTTTAGCAGCAAGTAGTGAATTCTCTACGAAATTTGGACTTGGTGGATCTTCAGGGGTCAATAGTACCAATGTAATTGGAGATGCAACATCTTCTGCTGATTTCACATTTTTTCAAGGTAGTGACATTACCATAAAATTTGGCGGTCAATTCAAGGCTCTTCGATTTGACTATTTAAGTGAGTTTAATGATTCTATACTATTTAGAATTGAGGAAAATCCTGTAGAAGCCGCCTCCTATATCAAATTTAAATGGATTCCGACCCCAAGAATAATTATTGAACCGGGATTTCGATTAAATTACTATAGCGGTCACAATACAAAATATTATCCTGATTTTCGATTAGGGTTAAAATACATTCTTACAACTGATCGATTTATTAATGCTGCAATTGGGAACTACCATCAGTTTATAGAAACAGTACAAGATGATTACAATCCTACTATACTGGATAGTTGGTTTGCAGTAGATAATTCGGTGGATCCTGCATCTGCAGTACAATACATAATTGGGTATGAAGAATATATTGGTAACCGCTGGCGGTTTCAGGTAGAAGGGTACTACAAGACACTAGAAAATATGCTGACTTTTGAGGATGTACGAGCTACAACAGATGCTGAAGTTTCTGATGATAAACTATCTGATACATTTATTCCCTCGGATGGATATGCATATGGATTTGAAACATTTATTCAAAAAAAATCAGGTAAACTAACAGGATGGATCGCCTACACTTGGTCGGTGTCCAGAAAACAATTCAAAGAAACTGAATATTTCACAAATTGGGATCGTCGTCATGCTTTTAACATTATTGGTTCGTGGCGATTCAAATCTAAATGGGAGTTAAATGGACGTTGGTCATGGCAATCAGGACAAGCATATACACCCATCCTTGGTTATTATGTAGAAAACCTCCCTTTAGACCCTACACCACGTTACAGGACCATCCCTGGGATTCGAAATTCAGGGCGATATCCAGATTATCATCGACTGGACATGAGTTTGATACGACATTTCAAAATAGGATCAACAAAATTCGATCTCAGTTTTCAGGTCATTAATGCTTATAATCGAAATAATATTTTCAGGTATGTTTATTCTGTGGGTAATACGATGAATGGGTTAGACGATGATGGCGATTGGATAGAAGACGAGCATGATACCAATGGCAATGGACACCCTGATGTTGGAGAGACCAATGTTGATGAAGAAGATGAATCTATTCTTCGTCGTGAGGATATTAGTATTTTCCCCTTAATCCCATCTATTGGAATTTCATTCGAATTATGAATAAGCGAACAATTATACCCATTTTACTAATATTGCTTAGCTGTAATAAGTTTGATGAAGAAGCGATATATGAACAAAAACTTACCGTTTTTGGTCATTTAACAGCAAATATGCCAATGCTTGAACCCATCTATGTTTCAAGATCTTCTTCCATCGATGAACAGGTGATTAGTAGTGATCTATATATTTCGGATGCGACGGTATTGATCCACCATGGCGCGAACTCATTCTCAGCTGAACCTGTCCTTGATAATCCGGGCCAGTATATTACACCACAAAATGTAATATTTATTCCAGGTGAAACATATACGTTGGAAGTATCCCATGAAGGAGTGACAATTCAAGCTGAGACGACAATCCCTGCGAGTATGAATTTAACGAGTCCGTCTGGCTATACATTTAATTGCGATGGAGAAGAAATAGGTATTCAAAGCCTCAATGTAGATAATTTGGATATGACATCGTATCTCCCAATTGGACCCATTGATACTGTTGTATACAAAAGGGGTGACTGTTATGCTCAAAGTTTTGCGTCGACACCCTATTTTATGCTTGAGTTTGATGAAGACTCGCTTGGCGCTATCCAAACTGTAACTCTTGCACTTGAAGCGGAAATTAAAGATTTAGAACCCTATAAAGATTTAAACGATAATAATCAGTATGATAACAGTGATGTATTTACAGATTATAATCGCAATGGTATTCGTGATAGTACCTACATCAATATAATTTATGATACTACTGACATTTTTAGAGTTTGGAAGGGTAGATATTTCCGCGATAAAGATAACAATCCATTTCGATATAATCCGTTTGTATGGAATATTGAAACATCACCGACTCCAATGAGCTGGTTGAACTTCAATTATTATGGACTTCATATTGTGTTTTTGCAAGCCACAGATGATGCTTTTTATAATTATTTCAGTGGAGATCCCATGGGATTTAATCAATACGCACTGCCGGAATCAAATATTGAAGGTGGGTACGGAATGTTTTCATCATCCTATGGAAAAGGCTTTCTGGTATATATTAAACCTGAGGAAGAAATATGATTCTTAAATTATTATTAATATTGATGGTACCTGTAATGATATTTGGACAAAACAATAAATTTAATCCAGGTGATGCAGCTCCTGATTTTACACTTTTTGATCAGGATGGGAAAGCCCATACTTTATCAGATTATCTTGGTCAAAATATTGTCATATATTTTTACCCAAAAGATGACACACCTGGCTGAATAAAGGAAGCCTGTAGTATACGGGATAATTATTCTACTTTTTCAGATTCTGCCATAGTTGTTTTTGGTATCAGCTATGATTCTCAGGAAAGTCATAAAAAATTCCAGGAAAAGTATCATTTACCTTTTATCTTGCTAAGCGATACTGATAAATCTGTTTCCAAATTATATGATACTAAAGGATTACTTTTCGCTAAAAGGAAAACATTTCTGGTCGATAAAAAAGGAATCGTGTTTAAAACATTTGAGAATGTTGATGTGTCAACACATGGGAATGATATTATTGGTGCCTTTGATATTTAAAATATTATTAGAATTTAATTTCTAATCCCAAGTATAAGCGTTTTGGATCAAGAATGATGTGTTCTATAGCGATGCTTAGAGATATAAATTCTTTATAATTAAGTGATATTCCCGAATTAAGCAATAATTTATCCTCAAAATAGGATTCATCTGGATAAATGTATTTATCTGATTGATTAAGTATATCGGTTTGAGTTGTATCCCCATTTAATATATCAATTTTGTGTGAATATTTAGTTAATAGATTGTACGCTTCGTGAATTGTAGTTTCTCTAAAGAATTTGGTAAAACCAAAACTGACTTCTATGACATCGTTTATCTTTCCAGTAAAACCCATAGGTATATAAACTGAATGAGCGAGTTTGGATTTGTGCCAATCGTAAACTTGTGAGGCATTCAAAAATGAAGATGTGAAGGATGTATCATAATAACTATGTTGATCATATACATAGGCATAATCTTCACTTATAGGTTCAGCGGCTGATTGAGCCATTTCATTATTTAAAAATATTACACCAAAAATCAGGTTTGTTCTATTTTCTAAATTGACATTAAAACTTAAAAAGCCTCTAAAAATATTATTTGATAAGGTTCCATCCCCAGTGCGATCCAGATTACGTCTATTTTCAGAGGTGTTTATATAATGATAAAGCAAATTACTCGGAGGGACATTATAACTATCGGACATATTGTAAAAATTGTAGGATTCATTTTCAACTAATTTTGCATCTCGATTTTGATATGTAGCACCTGTGCGAAATGAAATATTCTCATTCACATTGTTATCGTATTTAAATGAACTATAAATGGTTTTTCCGTCCCAATCCCAATCAAGGTTTTGGTTACTTGAGTTTACATATTCATTTCGATTGTAATGAACATTATCGTCTTCATAAGAATTATAACTATAATAATAAGAAGTATCGCTATCAATTATTGTTTGTTTATCATTACCAGGGATGATTCCAAAGTTTACTCCAAGTCGATGTCTCTCATTTGGTTTGAATAAAAGACTGCCAGCAAATTCAAATGATCTTATTGTGCCATCTTTTTTATATTGATCAAATGAATAGTTTTCATTCTCATCTTCATAATAATAACCACCATAAATATCATTGTATCGGCTGGTTCCGATGATTGTCTTTAATAAAATACTACTTTTTATCCCAATTCTAAGTTTTTCTGAGAGTTTGAAGGAGATTAATGAAGTCAGGTGAAATCCTTTTGATATTTCATCATCGCTTTGCGGAGGCATAATCATATCTAAAGTTGATGTTTCCATTAACCCCGTATAATCCAAGTAGGGATCCAATGGCATAGGCCAATAGTAATTAAAATAATATTTTTGTGCTTTGTCATAATAAATGTCTAGCAAAAAACCGAAATTTATTTTTTTCAAAATGGAGGAGTGACCTTTTAGAAATCCGATTCGAGCAAGAGGACCGGATGTAGTAGTGTTTTTGTAGTAAGGATATGAATAATATGGGAGGATGGACAATTCAACACGACGATCAAGTCCATAATCCGGAGCTGAGTATGTCTGATCATTTGGATAATTATGTGATAGTTCAATAAAGAATTGATTATTTGTTAACTCAGATAAATAACTGGCGTTGAAAAATGCATCCTCGGATGGGGATATAAGCAGATTATAAAAATCATAACCAAGCATCTTGGTTTGCATGGATTGAAATTTTATAGGTTCTAGGAATTCCACATTATTATAATGTGTAATCATGGGATTCTGCAATTGACTATAAACAACCTGTTGCAGAATAATGCAGCACACAAATACAAATAATGTTCTTAATAGATTCATCAAATCTCCATTTAATCGTATGATAAATATATAGTGAATCAAGTTTAATTGGTATATAATCGTTATTGTATAGGTATGCAAACGTATCATTGTCTTTATTGTTGTGTATAATCGTATAATTGATGTGTGAATAATTTTGTTAAAGGACTATATGTATTCATTTTTATTAGCTATTCTTTTGGATTGGCGATTGCTAAACCAGATTTAGCGAAAATCAGTAGTTTTGGTGAAATCAACATTTGTGAAAATGGCATACTAACAATTCTTTCACAAATAGAGGACAAAAAAGGAGATTGGGGACTTGTAGAAAAGAATACTCTCATTCTTCTGAATACCAAAGAAAGACAAGAGCTTGCCTACCTATGGACCAGCCTATTGGATTACTTTGCACAGTTGGAATATATTAAACAGCTCAACAAGAATTTCCTAGATCACTCCTCACACGAAATTAGTCAAAAAGAGTTCACCTATTATTATTTGGCGTTTTTGACACAATACAGATATACACTGGTGCTGATAGATATCTTAGAACGCAATGAAACAATTCATACGATATTGAATGAATCAAATCCAGAGTTAGGTCTGAAAGAAGAATCGTACACGCAATTAAAATCTCATTTTTTAAATATAACAATAGCCTCTGAATTTTTCGCCCTGAATGCAATATATGAGCAATTATTAAAGAACAACTTGGATGAGGAATTCACCAAGAAAATAGAATTCGATACCAAGTTAATATTCAAATTTGGTATTACACGTGGTGTCGCGATGTCTATATCTAATGCGTTTCAAGTCATTCGTGACCGAACTTTTAATTTGTGGTTTCCAATGCAAAAGGAAGTCGCTGAATGGTTAGGGGATACGAAGGTCTGGCGTAGGCAAAATATATTACTGACCGACGACCAAATTAAAACAATTACTTCGAAAATGATTCCTGGTGATATTATGCTTCAACGCCGGGAATGGTATATGACAAACGTTGGCTTGCCAGGCTATTGGACACATTCTGCTCTATTTATTGGTACGGCTACTGATCGTGACGCAATGATGAAAAGTGATTCAAGCGTGATGGACTGGGTAAAAAACATGGGTGTACAATCAGAACGATTTGATGATTTGTTGATTAGAGATTACCCATCACATTATAGTCAATCTGTGATAAGCAATGAATCTCCCGATTCTATACGAGTGATAGAGTCTATTTCTGAAGGTGTTATTTTTACATCCATGGAAGAATCGGCTCATTGCGATGGCATTGTTGTATTACGACCATCGTTATCAAATCTGGATAAAGCGAAAGCGATATATCGTTCGTTTAAATATTTAGGATTACCT
Source organism: Fidelibacterota bacterium (assembly GCA_013203145.1). Lineage (GTDB taxonomy): Bacteria > Fidelibacterota > Marinisomatia > Marinisomatales > JABMOV01 > JABMOV01. Next base: position 29,122 of record JABMOV010000078.1, on the reverse strand, counting down.
TATGATTATAATTTTGATTTCAATACCGACTCCAGTTTAGTATGTACTGAATTGATTTTTAAAGCCTATGAACCATTATCTGACAATGGTGGATTAAAGATCAACACTATTGAGATTGGTGATCGTATTGTAGCTCCTGCGAATCTATTTGCCCATCAGTTTTCCGAAGAATGGGACACACCAAACCAGCAGATGGAATTTATTTTGTTTTACGATGGGTTCGAAAAGCAGAAAAAGTCTATGCCCTCAACAGTGGAGGCTTTTCTTACTAGTTGGAAGCGCCCGGATTGGTACTTTGTTGTACAGAAAAACTAAAACGTAATTAAATCCTTCTAATTCATTCAAATTGTCATATCTCAAGGAAGAAATATTGGTGAGTTCACTATTTAAATCTAAATATCTATCGTAATGTTCTACTGAAAGAATAATCAATGAATCGAATTACAAAATAATATAATCACCATATGATATGTTCATTGATACTTATTCCTTTTTTAAAATATCAGGTTGTTTGATATAAAGAACCAAAAAATAGAAACTGGCACAAGCAAAACAGAACCAGGCTTCCCAGGCAAACATCCTGCGAATCAACATATCGCTCACCGGATCAGTGGTTAGCATTCGAATTCCTCCGTATAGACCCCCGATGATGAAGTTTAAATAGATGACAGTATGAATCCAATTTGCCCAATTTTTATCATTTGAGAATTTTTTCAAAATTCCGATAAAAATCATGATGATGAAAAATATATAGAGAATAAACTTGCTCGACTCAGCAATCCCGGTATAAAAATAATCCATATTCATTCTGACCTCCATATTTTAAACAAAAGAACAATAAATGGAACAAATAACCCAACCATAATCCAATAGGATAATGGGTGAAAACTCCACGCCCCACTGGGAAGGGTTCCAATGCCAAATATTAAAGCAGTTATCGTTGATCCGCTAAAAAGGGTGATGCCAAGAGTACGTTTTAAAACACCTAAAAATAAATACATATAAACAAAATAGAGTGTGAAAAGAACTAGAATTGCATCAATAATTCCGCAACCTAGGAGAAAATAAATTGCTTGTTGACTCCACCCCTGTGCGGGAGGTGGCGCAAGGAGCTCTATTGTATTATATTTGATATAATGATAACCGGAAACGCATAAAAGCGTGAAATGGACTAATTGAATGAACCCAACATATAGAGATAAATATTGAGTCAATTGCCAGTTTGATTTTTTCATAGGTTTTAAATCACCATATTTGAATTATTCTGAATTGGGCTCTTTGTAATGATAATAAAGATTACTACAATATTTTGTTTAATATAACTTAATTTAAATGGTATCCTGATTTGATTGGATAAATAAGTAAATAATAACAAGTATACATTATTAGTAATCCTATGCAGAGCCTTACAAAAAAACTCAGTTTCTTAGACCGTTACTTAACGTTGTGGATATTTGGTGCGATGTTCGTGGGTGTATTTATCGGATACTTAAACCCTGCGATTGTTGATTTCTGGAATCAATTTCAAGTTGGGACAACGAACATTCCAATAGCAATTGGTCTTATTCTTATGATGTATCCCCCGTTGGCAAAAGTGAAATATGAAGAATTGGGTGGGGTTTTTCGAAATTGGCGTATCTTAGGACTATCCCTTGTTCAAAATTGGATCATCGGCCCCATCCTTATGTTTGCATTGGCAATTATTTTTTTACAGGATTTTCCACATTATATGGTCGGGTTAATTTTAATTGGTTTAGCCCGCTGTATTGCCATGGTCATCGTCTGGAACGAATTGGCAAAAGGTGATTCGGAGTATGCAGCCGGACTTGTTGCATTCAATTCAATATTTCAGGTGCTCTTTTTCTCTGTATATGCTTACATCTTTTTGACCATACTTCCCACGTGGTTTGGTCTTGAGGGAATCCAGGTGGATATTACAATCGGACAAATAGCCGAAAGTGTATTTATTTATTTGGGTATTCCATTTATAGCGGGGATTCTAACTCGGTTTATATTAATAAATATAAAAAGTAAGGACTGGTACCATACTAGATTCATTCCAAAAATAAGTCCCATAACCCTTATAGCTTTATTATTTACTATTTTTGTTATGTTTTCCTTAAAAGGCGAAATCATTGTTGAATTGCCACTGGATGTAGTACGGATTGCCATTCCGCTGCTATTTTATTTTGTCATTATGTTTTTTATTTCATTTTACATGAGTAAAAAAGTAGGTGCGGATTACTCGAAATCAGCTACTTTATCATTTACTGCCGCCAGCAACAATTTTGAATTGGCAATTGCTGTGGCAGTGGCGGTCTTTGGAATTAATTCTGGTGAAGCGTTTGCAGCCGTGATAGGACCACTCGTAGAAGTACCCGTTTTGATTGCGTTGGTAAACGTAGCATTGTGGATACAAAAAAAATATTTCCAAGTTGCAGGTTATTAAATAATAGTCAAATAATCATGCAGCTAGGAACATTATAATTCCTAGATATTACCTCAACCTAATTCGTTTTGATTTGTAAATTGAATATCTTTGTAAACAGGAAATTGTACAATTATAATGAGTCAAAACAACAAAAACAGATATCACAGGATTCGTAGATATATAAAACGGAGGAATCTCCTTCTAAACACTCTTGATACTATTTCCTCTAAGATTAAGTCTTTTGATCAACTATTCATAATTACATCAGCCATTTTTATTGGTGTATCTGCTGGATATTTATCTGCGGGTTTCAGATATTTAATTATTATTTTTCAAAACCTATTCTGGCAATCGGACAATTTTGTTCAAGGGGTTTTAGATGCCCCATTTTATGTTAAAATCCTGGTTCCGGCAATAGGGGGATTAATCGTTGCAACATTTGTAAATAAGTACGCAAAAGAAGCGAAAGGTCATGGGGTCCCAGAGGTAATGGATGCTGTGGCTACCAAGAGTGGGATAATGCGTATGCGTGTCGTTCTTGTAAAAGCTGTTGCTTCAGCTTTGTCCATTGGGACGGGTGCTGCGGTTGGCAGGGAAGGCCCCATTGTACAAATTGGGTCTGCATTTGGGTCATCGTTAGGACAACTTTTTCAAGTATCCGCCAGACGGATGAATACCTTCATTGGTTGCGGAGCTGCAGCAGGCATAGCTGCAACATTCAATGCTCCTATAGCAGGGGCAATTTTTGCAAGTGAAGTAATCCTTGGCGATTTCAGTGCTGCATCAATCGGACCCATTATTATTTCTTCTGTATTTGGTACAATTGTGTCGCGAAGTATTTTTGGCAATTATCCTGCATTTGTCCCACCTGAATATGTTTTACAATCACCGATAGAAATTTTATTTTATACTATCCTTGGGATTTCAGCAGGGTTAATTGGTTGGCTATATGTTAAAAGTTTGTATTATAGCGAAGATTTCTTCAATAAATTGAAAATAAGTATTCCGTTAAAGGCTTTTATTGGTGGAAGTATTTTGGGTATTGTGGCTTTATTTGTTCCTGAAGTATTGGGTGTCGGCTATGAGGCCATGGATAATGTTCTCAGTGGAAATCTTACACTGACTGTTGTATTAGTATTACTGTTTTCAAAAATATTTGCCACAAGTTTATCTTTAGGATTTGGTGCCTCTGGAGGTGTATTTGCACCATCCTTATTTATGGGAGCCATGCTTGGTGGTGCACTTGGACATATTTTAAATATCCTGTTCCCTGGTCTGGTAGCACCTGCTGGGGCCTATGCATTAGTGGGAATGGCAGCGTTAGTTTCTGCTACCACACATGCACCAATCACAGCCATATTAATTATTTTTGAAATGACCTCTGAGTACAGTGTCATTTTGCCGTTAATGGTATCCAGCATTATCGCAATGGTTATCACGACAAAAATGCTCGATGGAAATATTTATACACTGAAACTCAAGCGTCGCGGAGTGGACATCCATGGTGGTGCTGATCGTAATATCTTAAACCAGCTTACCGTAAAAAAATTGAAACACCAAATGGTTGAGATTGTGCACGAAGATGAAATCCTTACGGATTTATTGGAAAAAATGTCTATAAGCGATCAAAATATTTTTTACGCCCTCGATGATGAAGAAAAGCTATCCGGAATTATAACTTTTGGAATGGTAAAGAGATTTATTAATCGATTCGAAGATCTTCCGCCTGAGACCAAGGTCAAAGATTTATACAGACAGCATTATCCTAGTATTAACGATGATACTCCTATTCAGGAGATCATGAGATTGCTGCTAGACCATGATATGTTATCGATTCCTGTTGTAAATGATAGCGGACAATTAACCGGACAGGTACATCGCGATGATATTCTGCGTGAATACCAGGAAGAATTATTACGCACTCATAGTGCAGGAAATATTGCATCATCGATGAGATTTGTCCATTCACACTACCATGAGAAATCAGAAGTAATTCCCGGTTTCTTAATGGCAAGAATAAATGTGCCATCGGCATTTATAAATCACACATTAAAGAAATTGGACATAAGAAATAAATACCATATAGATATTCTTCTGATACGGCGACCAAGTGGAGATGACTGGGTTGATAAAGTGCCTACACCGAATATGGTTATTAAAAAGAGTGACCAATTAGTGCTATTTGGTGCAAAGGATGCTGTAAGTAATGTGTGTGATCTTCTATAATATTGATGTGACAAATAAAGCCTTTTCCAAATACAGAAATGTATGGACTCAACTGTCACATGCAATCATGATTATGAAAAGTATCATTGTTTAGGCAATCATTACATGGTTCATTGTTATATTATTACAAATTCCAGATTTGTAGGATATTTCGCAACAATTTTTATTTAATTTGAACAATATTATTATAGGAAATTCAATGTCTTCCAACGTTAAACGTCTAGGTACTTTTGAAGGGGTATTCACACCGACGATTCTCACTATTCTGGGTGTAATCATGTACCTGCGACTGGGTTGGGTGGTAGGTAATGCCGGATTTGGTGGAGCTTTAATGATTATCCTTTTAGCGAAAGTTGTAACCGTATCCACCGGACTTTCAATAGCGTCAATTGCCACGAACACTCGCGTGGGTGCCGGTGGTTCCTACGCGCTTATTTCGCGCTCACTGGGCTTGGAAATTGGAAGTGCCATTGGGATTCCACTTTACTTATCTCAGGCATTGGGTGGCGCGCTGTATATATCAGGATTTACTGAGGGTTGGTTGGCAATCTTTCCGCAGCATATTCCATTGCTGGTGTCAACCACGGTGCTTTTGATTCTGTTAGTAGTTTCTATAGTGGGGGCCAAATTCGCTATGAAAGCGCAATTTATTATCATGGCGGTCATAATTGCTTCATTGGTATCATTTTTTGCTGGAGAGGGCGGAAATGAAGCTACCATCCGACTTTGGGGTGAATTCGATAAAGCACCATTTTGGGTCGTATTCGCCATCTTTTTCCCAGCTGTTACCGGTATTGAAGCGGGGGCTGCAATGTCGGGAGATTTGAAAGATTCACGTAAATCTCTCCCTACGGGGATACTGGCAGCAATTGGAATTTCACTTATTGTCTATATTGTTGTTGCCTATTGGCTCAATCACGCTGCGACAAGTGAAGAACTGATGGCTAATTATACAGTGATGGCTGATGTATCACGATGGAAGCCTGTGGTCATAGCTGGTATTTTAGGAGCAACACTTTCATCCGCCCTTGGTGCGGTGCTTGGTGCACCACGAACTCTAATGGCATTGGGGCAGGATAAAGTTTTGCCCTTCAGTAAAATAATATCAAGGAAGAATCGTAATGGAGAACCCATTACTGCAACGTTTATTACTACCTTTGCGATTCTCATCAGTTTAGTCTTTGGCGACCTGGACACAATCGCACCGTTATTGACCATGTTTTTTCTTATTACTTATGGCACAATAAATCTGGCAGTTGCCATTGAAAAAGGTATTGGGATTCCTTCCTTCAGACCCGCATTTACCGTACCAATAATTATACCAATTATAGGTGGTCTGTGGTCATTCGCAATCATGTTTTTAATTAATCCGGTTTTTGCCACGATTGCTATTCTTCTCATTATTGTATTTTATATTTTTCAGGTAAAAAGGGGTTTACGTACCCCCTGGGGGGATGTCCGTGGAGGTGCGTTCCTGGCTATTTCCGAATGGGCAGCTAAGACTGCTGCACAAATGCCGAAGCACGCTAAAACCTGGAAACCCAATATGATGATTCTGGTTGAAAATCCAAAAAACTGGGTTCATTTAATCGAATTTATTAACGACCTGATATTCCCAAGCGGGACGTTAAGAGTATTTTCTTTGAAAATATCTGAACATGGCATTTTGAAAGGGTTGGACAGTTTACGAAATCGGCTATTCAAGAACAGTAAACATGCTAGAGAGACAGAAATTCATGAGCCTACCGCGGATGAACTTGAAAAACAAATTGAGGACTTGATGGCGCCTCTCAAAAAGAATGGAATATTTGCCAGTGGTACTGTGATTGAAAGCAATAATATGTTGGAGGGGATAAGCATTGTAACCCAAGTCATGAAGGGAATGTACTTTCCACCCAATATTTACTTCCTGACCATGAGTTCAGATCGATCCAAGGATGAGCGATTAGAACATATGATTTCCATTGGTATACGGGAAGCGCTGGGAATTTGTATCTTTAGTTTGCATCCAAAGAATTCCCTTGGTGTCGAATCCACTATTAACGTATGGCTAAGGCGAACCAGTCCCAACAAAGATTTAGCCATTTTGCTTGCCATCCAGTTACACCGTAATTGGAATGGATTGATTCGATTTGTGACAGTAGAAGATGATGAAGAAAATCGCGATAAAAGTTTAATTCTATTTGAAAAATTGAGTGAAAAAGCACGCTTTCCTGCCAATACAGAGGTTGAGGTAATAATTGGAGAATTTAAACCATCGCTGATCAATGCACCCCAAGCAGACATCAATTTATTTGGGATGTCTTCGGAACTGGATTGTAATACAATGCACGAGTTTGTGGAATTGATTGGGACATCCTGCATGTTTCTTAAAGATTCAGGGGAAGAAAGCATGCTGGTATAACATGAAACCAGTGATGTAAAATTGGTTTTACATAAATAGGATTGAGTTAATATGGCTAGATTTTTAAAGACCAAAAAGGAAGAAATAGGATTATCTCCTGATACATTAATTTTCAGAGGAGAGAAAAAAAGTGATGCCGTATTATTAAGAGTAATTGATTTTGATTCCGATCAATTTAAGGAAATTGAAATATTGGACATTGGTGAAGTCCTGAAATTCAACGATTCGAAAACAACATCATGGTTTAATATAGATGGTCTGCATGATGAAAAAATCATGCATGAAATCTCAAGCGGATTCGAATTAGAAAAACACATTCTTTCAGATGTCATGGATACCCATGCCAGGCCTAAAATTCAGGAATACGATAATTGCATTTTCATATCCTTGAAAATGCTTCAGTATAATGAGGAGTTAAATTATATTTCTTCAGAAAACCTCGTTATTGTTTTCAAGGAAAACATAGTGCTGTCATTTCAGGAAAAGGTGGGTGATGTTTTTGAACCTTTAAGAGGTCGAATCAGAAAAAATAGAATGCGAATTAGAACTTCCGGTACAGATTACCTTGCTTTTGCTCTTTTGGATATTGTTTTTGATAATTATATATACATCATAAGTCGGGTTGGGGAAAAAATTGAATCACTGGAAGAATTATTATTAAACCATCCATCAGCCTCAATTCTTGAAGAAATTAATAAATATAAAAGTGAAATAATCTATCTGCACAAATCTATCAAGCCCTGTCGTGAAATGATTATGGACTTGATAAAAATGGATACAGATTTAATCCGGGATAACAATTTTGTTTTTATCCGAGAGCTCAAAGATAATATAAATCATTCCATAGAATCATTAGAGAATTACAAGGAAATCCTTACAAACCAGCTCAATATGTATCATACAACCGTTAGCAGTAACTTGAATGAGATCATGAAATTTTTAACGGTATTTTCCGTGATATTTATTCCAATGACCTTTATCGCTGGGGTTTATGGAACCAACTTTGATTTTCTCCCGGAGCTCCATTTTAAGTACAGTTACTTTATCATGTGGGGTATCATGATTGCCATTGCAGGCTCGATGATAACATATTTTAAAAGAAAAAAATGGTTTTAAAAGTTATGTGTAAGAAGGTCACTAACTCTTTCTACTGTGTATGATTAAATGATAGTTATGGATCGCTTCCTAACATGCACCTTCCGAAGGTTTAAAACCTTCGGAAGGTTATTGAAAAGAAAAAAATGGCTTTAAAAGTGTTGTGTGAGAAGGTGACCAATTCTTTCTACTTGGATTGGGTAAATGCCTATTAAGTATCGTCTCATAAAAGTAGGCTTTAAACCTATTTTATTTTTTGTTATACTAGGTTCCGCTCAACTAGGAGCTCAGATCAACACCGAAACATACCGGCAGGAAAATCTTAAAAAGGGAATTCATTTTTCGGCGGGAGGTGACATTGGTTATGTAGAAGGAAACTCCAGTATTTTTCAAAACGGCTCTACCGGATGGTTGGATTATATTCAGGACTGGGGTTATATATTTGCTGTTACAAATTATCAAATCAAAATGAAAGACAAAAAGTTATTTTTAAACAAAGGTTTTTCCCATTTGCGTGTTGTGAAATCAGGGAAAGAGCCCCGTTCTATAGAATTGTTTTTGCAACAGGAATTTAATGAATTCATCCAATTGGAAAGCAGGAGTTTGGCTGGGTTGGGTTTACGAATTAATTGGAATCCTAAGCAATCACAGGCTACAGAGACATCGAAGGTTTTAGTCTTCAGCGGATTTGGGTTGATGGTGGAAAGAGAAATTATAGATTCCGGTCCTGATGGGAATTTGGGTGACCCGGTTCATGGTGATAAAATTATTCTATTAAGGTCTACCAATTATCTGGTATTAAACTGGAATCCAACACCAGCTATTAAAATATTAACAACGACTTACTACCAACCGGATGTGAAACGTTGGGTGGATTATCGAATCCTGAATCGTGTAACGCTTAAAATTGACTTGACCAAACGGCTTTCCGCAACACTCAATTTTAATATGCGTTATGATAGTGAACCGCCGGGGACGATTAAACACCTTGATATTGATATCAACAATGGATTCTCATATAATTTCAAATAAACGACTTTAACTCCTTCCGAAGGTTTAAGACCTTCGGAAGGTTATTGATATTAGAATAAAGATGAAAACAATTAAAGGCTACTACTATCATGTATATAATCGCAGTATTGACAAAGTACTTCTTTTTGAGGATAGTGCTGATTACAAACATTTTTTGTCATTAATCAAAAAGTATTCCCAATTGTATTCAATCTCGATCAACGCATACTGTTTAATCCCGAATCACTACCATTTTTTATTATATCAAAAATTCGATATCCCCATATCAAAATTTCTGCAAAGTGTAAACAATGCCTATGTACAGGGAATCAATAAATGGACTTGCTACATTTCAACGGACACCCCAAGAAGTCATAGATTGCGACATGGAGGTGTCACAAATGATAGAGAAGAGACAACGAAGACGTTTTACAAAGGAGTTTAAAACAGAAGCAGTAGAGTTAGCGCTGCACAGTGAAAAGACTATGCGAGAGATAGCAGGAGATTTGGGAATACGGGTTGAGTTATTGTATCGTTGGAAAGGTGACTATTTAGCAAATAAGGATCAATCTTTCCCAGGTAGTGGTCATTTACATGATCCAGAGGAAGAGCGGGTTCGTCGGTTGGAGCGTGAACTCAGATCTACTCAGGAAGAGCGCGATATATTAAAAAAAGCCTTGGCCATTTTCTCGAAAGCACCCAGATGAAATACGAGTATATCAGAACTCATAGCTCTGCCTTTGGAGTGAAGAAAATGTGCCGGACATTGTGTATAAGTCGGAGCGGGTATTATGATTGGTTTGAACGGCCTGAAAGTCGGCGTTCTTTAGAGAATAAAGTACTATTGAATGAAATTAAAGACATTCATGCAAACAGTCGTAAGACCTATGGGAGTCCACGCATTACCGACGGTCTACATGATTTGGGATATTCCTGTAGCCGTCCCAGAGTTGCCCGATTGATGCGCAAAAACAATATTGCATCAAAAACCAAGAGAAAGTTCAAAGTGACTACAAACTCTGACCATAACTATCCCATAGCACCAAATCTATTAAAACAGGATTTTTGGACCAACGCAGCCCATCGGATTTGGGTAGGAGATATCACCTATATCCGAACCTGGGAAGGCTGGTTGTATCTGACGGTTATTCTGGATCTATTCAACCGTAAAGTTGTGGGATGGTCCATGAGTGACCGGTTGACAGCTAATACGACGACAATACCAGCATTCCTCCAGGCCATCATGAAATATCAACCATTACCAGGCTTGATATTCCACTCAGATCGTGGTGTTCAGTATGCCTGCAATGATTACCGTGGATTGTTGAATACATATAAGGTTATTCAAAGTATGAGCGGTAAAGGGAACTGTTATGACAATGCTGTAGCGGAGAGTTTTTTCCATACGTTAAAAACAGAACTAGTTTACCATGAAACATACAAAACCCGGATGGAAGCAAAGACAAGCCTATTTGAATACATTGAGGTGTTCTACAACCGGTTTAGAAAGCACTCAGCGCTAGGTTACAAATCACCTGAACAATATGAACAAACAATATTCAACAAAGCAATATGACTATTCTAGGTGTCCGTTTTTTTGTTGCAAGATCACCCTATGACTTGTTTGGGATAGATAGTTCGATACACTCTGAATAATAAATGCGATTATAGTTATATTGAATAATGCTTAATCAACGTCATTACGTCTTTCTTTTTTCAATTTCATGATCACTATTGGCTCATCACGAAATGTAGAATGCTCAATCGTCTCCCATCCCAATGCTGCATACAATTTTTCTTGATCCCAGGTGAATAAATAAAGCGTATCGTAACCAATCTCCCAGGCATGATTTACGATAGCTTTCATAAGTGCTGATCCAACACCCATTTTACGAAAATTCTTATGAACGAGGACGCTAGCAACACAAGGCGTTAAATCGTCACGATCTGGTATATCTGTCTGGACTATACTGGCACTTCCCATGGATTGATCGTTTTTTAAAGCAACATAGGTAAATGGGATAGAATCCAGATTCATCTGTCTATTTAAAATGCCTATCCTACGTTCAATTGAATCATTTTCATGGAGATAACCCCATTCCTCAAATAACCATTTAGCAATGGTGGAGATAGTAAATTGGGCTTTCGACAAATGAAGAACTTCAAAATCCATGGGTAATTCTAATCAATGAAAGACAAAACTAATAATAGAAATATTCCCCTTATAATCCCAAAGGGACTCCCACCCTTGTTATTTACGTTTAGACATGAGTGTCCTCTCGTGATTGTATATAAAAAAAGCCCCCAGATACAATCGGGGGGCTTTTACTACCATATTTAAACAGTCTATTTACTGGCTTCTAATAAATTCTTTAGTGATTTATTCAAATCAAATTTGAATTTTTCCACATTGATTTTAGGTTCATACCAGACACCATAGTTACCAGCCATAATGAGTTTCTGGATATAACTTTGTGTTAAGGCATCGGTTGTAACATTATCATACCAGCGAATATCAATCTTAGCACTGTTTGTATTAATCGCACCCAATAATGCTGATAAAAACGTCTGACGATTTTCTGTATCCGTATTGATTTTACAGAATCCGGCTTCAATGAGACCTTCAATCTGATCCCAATCCGTTCCTACAAAATCACTCCATTTTTGCGATGCTCCTGAAGGATTATTTAATCCACCCAGTTGGCCTAATGCATATTCACGAACATTTTCATACATCGTTGAAGCGCCATGAGCCACAAATACGATTTCGTCATTTGTTTCATTGGCTTTTGCTAACAATTCATGCGCCAGTGAAATATTCAATTTTACTTTTTGCCCCGGTTTCCCTTTGTTGGGTCCGTGCATGGTTCCAATAGTGGGCGCAAGCATTAAGACACCAGTTTCTTTCAGAAATTGATCCAGTTCGTCAGGATTTGTGTACGTTGAGAATTCTGATTTTGTGTCTTCGTCTTCTTCGCCGGCTAATACTCCTAATTCGCCTTCTACCGACAATCCCAGAGGATGTGCCATGTCGACCACTTCCCGTGTTAATGCAATATTTTCTTCCAGTGGCATGGCGCGTTTGTTGGCATGATCGGTGCTATTGTCAGCCATGACAGATGTTAAGTGTTGCACGGATGCCTGAACGACTTTGCGCCCAGCATCAGAGATGTAATCACCATGATCTAAATGCGTCGCAATTTTCACTGAAGAATATTTTGCTTTTTTCTCAATATATGATGTTGCGAAGTCTAATCCCTGAACCTGATCACCGCCACCAAAATGTTTAAGTGCAGAATTTGAAAACGCCATAATCCCTGACGATCCCAACAATTCAAAGGCTGTCATTGCAGCATTGATGCCCTGATATGTGGTGACATTAAAAGCAGGAACCGCATAACCTTTAGCGGTTGTGTTTCCTTTTTCGCCACGTTTAGCTTTTAATAATAGTGCATGGGCTGATACCATATTATCTGGAAATTTTCTTTTCGTATTTAATACTGGAGGTGTTTTTGCCATCCTCTTACTCCTTTTTCTTTAACGATTAGTAAGTTGGTTGCCCTATATCAGACAACAAATCTGTAAACCAGGTTTGGGTTGTGTCGAAGGGTTTATGACCCTTTATACGTGGGAAATCAATAAGGGTTAATTCATTCCCTTTATCTTCATCTAAACCCACTACCCCACTTTGTTTATTCAGCGCATATTCTGCCGCCAAAAAAGCTGATTTTTTTATTAATTCTAAATCTCGTTGACCCGATGCTGCCGATCGTGCAAAATAACCACTTTTTTGAACCAGTGTTTTTTCTGCATCCAACCGATGCGCAAATTGTTTCGCAAACCATTGACCGGGGTTTATTTCATCTAACCGAACATGCCCAAAGGCATCCCTGCGAACATCTTCACCGGCGGCTTCCATTTCGGCTACAATTGTTTCGATGCCAGCACCTTCACTTAAGAAAATATTTACAGAATCTTTTTCGTCCATCAATTTTCGTAAACGTATAACCTCCTGATCAAAATCCATGGAAAATTCTGGTACATAAACTGCATCCACATCCCAGCGACGTTTCTCGATTAATATGTCAGGCAAAAACTGTCGATTTGCCAGGCGTTTTCTATATTCATAAGCTGTGTAAGCCGTGAGCCAACCGCAATTGCGACCCATGACTTCATGAACGATTAGTTGACGCCGACTGGTTGTATTTTCATTGGAAACATTTTCAAAAAAGATGGCACCTTGTTCTGCGGCAGTCCATGCGCCTAGAGTTTGATGTATGGGAAATACATCATTATCCACCGTCTTCGGCAATCCCACCACAGTTAAATCATAATTATTATCCTGTAAGTATTTTGCCAGATCGGCCGCGGCTGTATTGGTATCATCACCACCAATGGTATGGAGAATATCTACGCCATCTTTTTCTAATTGTCGAGCGGCAACTTCTAATGGATTGTCACCTTCTTGTATTAAACCACGTTTGGCACAATCTTTAATATTTGTGAGTTTTACGCGACTATTTCCAATGGGACTCCCACCATACGAATAAAGAATAGAATATGATTTTTTTACATCATCTGAAAATGATATGGATTCGCCTAGCAATAAACCCTGATAACCATTTAAATACCCAATAAGTTCAGCATCAGGAGCAAGATCATTATATTTTTCTATCAAACCACCAATGGATGACGATAAACAGGGTGCGATCCCTCCAGCTGTTAAAAATGCAATTTTCATTGTTCTCCTTATCCTAAACAGAACTAAAATTTACACATTTAATCACCATCACTTTAATGGAAACTCTTAAATTTCCATGAGTTTTTTATCAGGATCACCACAATCAGTAAAAGGCGAATCATGTCCAATATTCTATGGAAACCTGACCCGGATACAGCTGCAAAAACACAGTTAGCTGAGTTTCAATCCTATATAAATAATACATTTTCCAAAAAATTTAAAACGTATTCAGAACTTCATAACTGGTCTGTAGAAAATTCTGGTCCATTTTGGGAATCTATCTGGAATTTTATGAATATTCTGTCCACACATCCTTATGCACAGGTTGTCGACGATCCAAAGAAAATGCCCGGTGCAAAATGGTTTATCGATTCCAAATTGAATTTTGCTGAAAATTTATTGCGTTTTAGGGATGACCATACGGCTTTGGTTTTTTATGGTGAGGATCAGATTCGATTTTCGCTTACCTACAAGGAATTATATAAATCCGTAGCGAAATGCGCGTTTGCGCTAAAAGAAATGGGAATCCAAAAAGGTGATCGTGTCACCGGATTTATGCCAAATCGACCTGAGACGATCATCGCAATGTTGGCAACGGCTTCCATCGGGGCGATCTGGAGTTCTTCATCACCGGATTTTGGTATAAAAGGCGTATTGGATCGCTTTACACAAATTGAACCGAAAGTACTCTTTGCTGCAAATGGATATTTCTATAGTGGTAAATCATTTGATTCATTAGAAAAACTGGCTGGGATTCTGGATCAGCTCCCCAGTGTGGAAAAAGTCGTCATAGTCCCCTACACAGAAGAACAACCAGATATTTCGAGAATCGATAACAGCATTCTATTCTCTGATTTCCTAGCAGATGGTGATATCCCTGAATTGATTTTTGAGCCACTGCCCTTTGATCATCCGTTGTATATCATGTACAGTTCCGGTACAACCGGATTGCCAAAATCCATTGTACACGGTGCTGGCGGAACCTTGCTTCAGCATCTTAAAGAATTGCGACTTCACACTGATCTTCGCAGGGAAGATACTATTTTCTATTTTACAACCTGTGGATGGATGATGTGGAATTGGTTAGTAACATCTCTGGCAGTTGGTTCAACGCTCGTATTGTACGATGGATCGCCTTTCTACCCTGACGGAAATGCACTATGGAAAATGGCAGATGAGTGTGGAATCTCAGTATTTGGAACAAGTGCAAAATATATTTCAGCTTGCGAGCAATTTGATATTCATCCAGGACGTGATCACGATTTATCAAAATTAAGAGCAATCCTTTCAACAGGATCTCCGCTGGTTGAAGAGAGTTTCGACTATGTATATAATGAAATAAAACGTGATGTACAGTTATCGTCAATTTCAGGCGGGACTGATATTGTCTCCTGCTTTGCTCTTGGTAACCCAACATTGCCTGTATATCGCGGCGAATTACAGTGCTGCGGATTAGGTATGGATGTCCATGCTTATGATTTTGAAGGGAAATCTGTGAAGAATGAAAAAGGTGAGTTGGTTTGTAGATCTGCCTTTCCATCCATGCCAGTGTATTTCTGGAATGATCCATCGGGAGATAAATACTACAACGCCTATTTTGCAGAATATCCAGGTATCTGGCATCATGGAGATTTCATCACTATTAATGATCATGATGGAGTACAAATTTTTGGGCGAAGTGATGCTACGCTAAATCCCGGTGGAGTACGTATTGGTACAGCAGAAATTTATCGGGTCGTTGAGGCTTTTCCTGAAATAGCAGATAGTCTGGTTGTAGGGCAACGCTGGGAAGATGATGAGCGTGTGATACTATTTCTAAAAATGAATGACTCCCATTCCCTTACTGAGCAACTTGAGAAAAAATTAAAAACAACGATTCGATCACAATGTTCACCGCGGCATGTCCCGGCTAAAATATTAACAATAAACGATATTCCTTACACCATCAATGGTAAAAAGGTGGAAGTGGCAATTAAGAAAATTATCCACGGTCAGGAAGTGCTAAATCGTGACGCCCTTGCCAATCCGGAATCATTGGATTTATATAAAAATTTGGAAGAGTTGAACACGTAGATTGAATTATGAAAAATATTATTGAATCGATGCCTAAGCAGACATACTAAATCAATGTTATTTCGATCCACCAAATGGTAGTTCTTCAGAATGAGAATAAATAGAAAAGCCCTCCGAATTCGAAGGGCTTTTCTATTACAATATGTTTTTAAACAGCTAGTCTAAATCGCCAAGCAAATTGATTAAATCTGCTACACGATTTGAATATCCCCATTCATTATCATACCAATTCAATGTTTTTACCAAATTACCTTCGATGACTTTGGTAAAAGGTGCATCAAAAATGGATGAGTGTGAATTACCAATGATATCTGTAGATACTACTGGCATTGTTGAGTATTCAAGAATTTTAGCCATTCTATCTGTTCTTGAAGCATCAAGTACAGCTCTGTTAACCTGATCAACAGTAACATCCTGAGATAATTGCACAACAAAGTCTACAACTGATCCATCGGGGACAGGTACGCGCATGGCAATACCATCCAGTTTTCCGTTCAACTCTGGTAATACTTTACCAACAGCACGGGCAGCACCTGTTGTTGTTGGAATAACATTTTTTGCAGCAGCACGAGCACGACGTAAATCTGAGTGAGGAACGTCTGCTAAACGTTGATCATTGGTATAGGCATGGATGGTATTTATCACACCATGATCAATCCCAAAATTATCATTGAGCACTTTTGCCATTGGTGCTAAACAGTTGGTCGTACAGCTAGCGTTACTAACAATTTTATGTTCAGGTCTCAGACCGTCATCATTTACACCAATAACAACCGTGTAATCAATTTCATCCTTTGCGGGTACAGTTAGAATAACCCGTTTTGATCCAGCATCAATGTGTTGCTGTATTTGTTTGCGCGTACGGAATACTCCTGTGGCTTCAATAACAACATCAACACCCATTGCTCCCCACGGTAACTCAAGAGGATTTCGCTCTGCCAACATCTTAATAGTATTATAAGATGTTTTCATTTTGTCATTGTCCAATGTAACTGTATCGGGGAAACGTCCCATAACCGTATCATATTTCAATAAATATTCTAATGTTTCCGGTGTAGTCAGATCGTTGATTGCTACCACGTCCACATTATTTTGTTGATTTAGGATACGAAATACAGAACGTCCAATACGTCCAAATCCATTAATGGCTACTTTCATCATGCTGACACCTCCAATTCGTTGTACGCCTGGAGTAATTCAAGAATTCGTTTTGAATATCCCCAACCATTATCATACCAACAAATTGTTTTAAGCAATTTTCCACAGGCAATCATAGTCGCTTTACTATCAAAAGTCATTGTTTCACTCGATCCAATAACATCACTTGAAACAATTGGATCATCTGTAAAACCTACGATCCCCTTTAATTCACCTTCGGAATAGCTTTTTACCACTGCGTTTATTTCTTCAACTGTGGGCATACGTTCAAGTTCAGTTGTTAAATCAACGCAAGAACCATCGGGTACTGGCACGTTGAAAGCAATTCCCTCAAGCTTGTTTTTGAATTGGGGCATGATATCTTCGACCAACTGCGGTGACCAAGTTGTATTTGGAATAATATTTTCAACTGCTGAACGGCTACGACGCAGATCAGACCGAACGGCATCGGCTAAAGGTTGATCAGATGTATAAGCATGTATAGTCGTCATCATGGCACGTTTTACGCCAAATTTCTCATCTAGCATTTTTAACATTAGTGCCAAAACATGGGTCGTTGATGATGATGTGGAAATTATCTTATCATTTATATCGATTGTGTTTTCATTAATTCCGTGGATAATGATTCGATCAACAGCATTCTCAGGAGGAACGGTTACAAATACTCGTTTCGCTCCGGCACTTAAATATTTTTGCAATTCAGATGCTTCGCGATATTTCCCGGTTGCTTCGATAACAACATCAACACCAAATGCATCCCATGGGATTGAACCTGGTTCGCCACCTTGGACTACACGAATCCGTTGACCATCTACTACAAGAAAGTTACCATCGACCGTAATATTATCTTCAATAACACCGTGTACAGAATCACGCATCAATAAATATTGAAGTACTTCAGGCTCACCAAAGTCACTGATGACAGTGAATTGAAAATTTGGGTTTTTATACCCTAATCGAAATAGGTTTCGCCCAATTCTTCCAAAACCTACTAACCCGATCTTTACGGGTTTACTCATAGTCTATCCTCCAATATGTGAAATCAATCTGGAAATCCAACCATGAATTTAATGACTCTGTTTAGAGTTACTCACTATTTCGAGGAATATTTTTATCTTTCTATTATGCCCGTCTATGAATATGATTCAAAATATCTGTAAATTTTATAAAGGCGGCGCGTATTCATAGGAATCACTTTTCTATGGATTTTCGATCAACAGCGCGTCGCCTTTTTATAAGATTAATACAATTAACTTTTATGAACACAGTTTACCACGTGTCATACTCAATTTTCTATTAATTCCTTCTTCTATCAAACCTGTTAATTTTTATACCAAAACAATTTCATCGGAACCGTTCTCCAATCCATGTGTAGAAATAGATGTTGATCGTTAATCTTAAATAAAAGGAGAATCCTATGAAAAAAAATGCGAACACTTCTATGAAACTTGTTTTCGCGTTATCCGGTGCGGCGGTTGTTGTTATTGTGGCACTTGTCATTCAACAACACCGCCCTACCCAAACCCAAATCCCAGTTGTTACTAAACCATATAAATCTGAATACGTTGCCTATAAGTCAAAAATTGAAACGGTGGCAAAAGAGGTAAAATCAACGACAATCCCAGATTTTCCTGATCTGAAATCGGTTGTTGATGAATTCGAAAAAATGGATCAGAAAATTACAGCTGAATCATTTGCAGATGCTTTTTCAAAAGCACGTGGTTTATATGGGGCGGGTCAGACTTTTGTTTGGAATGGAAGCGAATATAGTACCAATACAGCGGATGATTTTATCCTTAAGCCAGAAAACCAAGGCGATGAGTTATTAGATTCCTCTGGAACAGGTTTTGCGGAAATTCGAATTGAAAGTAGAGGCGATAGCAACATTACACCAGCAAATCCTTAATACAATATGACCCGATCTGCTTTGCAGGTCGGGTCATTCATTTATAAAAACGTATAATTTAATCCCAGAGATAAAACCGATTTTATTTGACGTTTTGGCGAAACATCCCTGTCGTATACTATCTTGTATTGAAAACCAAACTGTAAATATTCAGAAATCTTTGTATTCAAATTTGTATCCCAGATAACATCAATTAAATCAAATCCCTCCAGATTTGAGAATATATCAATTTCAGAGGTAAATGCGGTTTTCTCACCAAACTGTTTTTTAATATCAAATTCACTTTGAAAACCAAACTCGGTTCGTATTTTATCTGGAGTAGCATCAGGATTTTCAGCATTTGGAATCGGATATTGATCTGATACAGATTCCTTTACAGAAGCACCAAATCTGGCAGCAAATTTGTCATCGATTGAATATCCTATGCCCATTGTTTGTATCAAATATCCTGGATCCATGAAAGCTGAAATCTGGGTTTTATTGGTATCGGTATAGGCATATCCTGGAGCCAGTTGAGATAATAACTGGGCGGAAATATAAGGATTTACGGTCCATCCCATTTTCATAGTATAGAGTAAATCTAGCTTTAGTTCATCCATGGATTTCCGCGCATCAGTATCGCTGATTTTTGTTTTTCCATAATTGGCATGCCCTGATCCTTGAAATATGGATCTCTCTGATTCTTTTTTATAATCTCCTTTTATATCCAAAAACCAGGAGAGAACATCTTCTCCGCCTTGCACCCAATTATCATGGGATGATTGCGTAAAGTTGAATGAACCAATCATCGATTTTGTAACGGTATTATTATTTTGAGCAATTGCCAAACTCAATAGAATACAAGCAAATACATAACTTATTTTATTCATGGATTATGTTTCATTATTACCTATGAAATAGGGAGCAAAAATACTGAAATAGTAGTAATAGTCTGTTATTTATTGTCAAAACCAACATTAAGCCAAAGATCTAAAGGCTCAGAACGTTGCATTCCGGAACGCCCACCTCCAGGGCCACCTTTTCCACCACCACCGCGACCCATACCGCCGCCACGCGACCCTCCACCAGAAGGTCTTTGCCCTCCCATGCCACCATCTTCTGGGCGATTCTGCATACCCATATCCTCTCGACTCATTTCTGGTGTAGTAATTCCAATAGAAATATTAGTATTTGCATCAATATTTTCTCCAACTATTGCATATGGAATTTGTAGTTCGTATGAAAATTCCCCAAACTTATATTGGGCTTTTATTTTAATTCCCAGATCATTCTCCAAACCAATTTGTTGTATTGATTTGCCTTCATCTTCTAGATATTCGAAAAAATACTGATTTTCTAATTGTGTCTGTAATATATATTCCATCTCTTCAGGATTCATTTGAGCTTGCCCCATTTCCATCCCCATTGGAGGGCGGTTTTTATCCTGTAATGGATAATGAATACCTACCTCCCGTTTCTTTTTCCCGGTGGGATCAAACCAGATAATAAATCCTCTGGTAACCGCTTGCATTACTGTCATGCGTTCAATTAATCCAAGGGCGACGTAGATATTCTTATCATCATGTTTGATGCCTACGGCAATTTTTGATCCATCGGGAACAACTAATTGATCTGCCCATTCAGTGAGATTACCATCAATTAGAGCACTTGATGGATGACTCTTGTGGAATTGTGCCTGACTACATCCAATGGAATATGCAGCAATTGCTATTCCAATAATAATTCGTTTTTTCAATGGTTACTCCTTGAATCTAGGTTACTCGATATCATAATCATCCCCGCCATTACCGTTACTATCCGTTTTACGTTTATTACCACGACTTTTATCTTCCATACTACCAAAATGGTATTCTAAAGTAAGTGAAGCAATCTGGCTATCAAACTTTCGTTCACTTTCTTGAAAATAAAATTCGTCAAAGGTTTTATAACCAAATCCCATTGTGTTAAAAATGTCATTCAATCGCAATGATACAGAAAAACGATCTTTGGCAAATTTTTGTTTAAACGATATACTGGAAAATGACATTGATTTCATTTCACCATAAGGAAGGTCGCGTGGTGATCGATAAAATCCCATAAACATCATTTCCGTCGCTGGTGATATCATCCATGTTGTCGTTATTCTGCTATTAAATCCAGTGGATGTGTGAACTATATCATTATCAGTGAGTCCTGAAGCTTTTGTCTCATCGGTGTATACATTCCCACTTGCCATAAGACGAAGTTTTTTACCCAGTGATCCCGACAGAATAAATTCTGTCCCATAGGATTGCTTATTGTCATAATTCTCGTAGGTTACAATTGTCATCCCTTCTTCAGTTGAATACTTATGACGGCTAATTTTATCTGTAACATTCCTGTAATACGCTCCCAGAGATAACGATAATCCATTCTTATACCAGGAAAAATTCAACTCGCTAACATCAATATATTCAGGTTTCAAAAATGGATTTCCAGTTCGCATGCTGGTCTGATCAAACTGTTGGATGCTTGGATTCAAATGTCGTGAAGAAGGTCGACGAATTCGTCTTGAATAACTGGCTTGTATCTGGAAGAGTTTTGGAGGACCAAAAGACAACGAAGCACTTGGGAAATAACTAGTGTACGGATTTTCAAAATTTTGATCAGTATCCAGAAGTTGGGATAAATTAGTTGCAGTTTCTGCTCGTATCCCTAATTGATATCCAATATTGCCAGACTGATTATTCATTTGTAAATAACCACTCTGAATATTTTCTTCAAAAATAAAATGGTTGCTACGAGCTGTATCTAAAATAAAACTCTCAGTGGTTTCATCATAACCATAGGTTTTGTAATCGGTATCCATCTCATCTATGATCCCCTTATATCCCGCCTCAATTTTTCCTTTTTCTCCAAAAGGGTGGACATAATCAGCTTGAATATTCAGATCTGTATCTTTTCGTTTTTGACTCGACTTTTCCGGTATTGGATCAAATGAATCATACTCAATAATGGGATAAGAGAGTTGATTATCATTGGATGTACTTGAACCATTGGAAAAGTTTGTAACGACAGATAATGTCTGCTTGGGATTGGAGAATTTTCTATCATAGGTGAGAGTATAATCAAGGGCAGCTCTATCATTGGAATGATCCGAAAGTCGATAATACTCCGTTATAACGGAATCCTGCTCAATAGTATCCACTCTACGATTATGATCATGAATACGTTTATTCATTGAAGCTGTAAATCCAATACTGCTTTTTCTGTCGATATAATATTCTATTCCAGATTTCAGTAGCAGTGATTCCCCTCCACGATCCCCGCTCACAGATTGATCCAGTATAACAGTGTCCGGTGAAAATATCTCTTTGTGGGTTTCACCTGAAGCACCACGGATATTCTTGCGAAACCCGGAATTCACAAAAATATTTACTTTTTCATTTCTGAAGTTGATCTGCCCTGATCCATTGGTTGAACTATTCGAAGAAATGCCTGCATTTATATTGCCGTTTAGTCCTGCGAACTTATTTTCTTTTAATACAATATTGATGATGCCAGCCATGCCATCCGGATCGTATTTGGCAGATGGATTTGTCAAAACCTCAATGTCCTGAATATTATCCGCGGGAATATTTTCCAATAGCATTTCGCTATCCCCGGATGTCATACTTGAGGGTTTTCCATCTAAAAGAATATTCACGTTAGAATTCCCCCGCACAGAAATATTCCCGTCAATATCCACATCGACGCCTGGTATCTGACGCAGAACGTCCAACGCAGATCCACCTGTTGATAACGTATTCTGCTCCACGTTGAAAATCTTTTTTTCAACTGTTTGAGTAAACATTGGGCGTTCACCTTCCACATCAACTTGATCCATTTCCAGGGATGTAGCGACCAAATAGATATTACCCAGATTTTGCTCTATTCCTTCACCCCTTGGAGACAATGCTATTGGTATTATTTTTGATGGTTTATATCCGATAAACTCAATAACAACATTATATCGACCGAGTGGAATTTCCTTGATATAAAAGTCACCCTTTTTTCCAGTTAATCCACCCGTGGTTATTTCTTCTGTCCGTTGATGAATCAAAGACACGGATGCATATTCGATAGGGCGCTTATTGGAAGAATCCAAAACCGTGCCCTGTAATACACCTATACTTGGCATTTGACGCATTCCTTCAGTACGTTGCCCAAATACTATTGTGGTGAGTATTATCAGCCCAAAAAGGTTAAATAATAGTCGTCTTGTGTTCATCTAATTTCCTTAAGCAAAATCGTATATTCTTTTAATAAGTCGGGCTCAATATTACTTAGACGGTAGAAAATGGATTTAGTTAAAATATTTTTAATGAAGATGCGATTTGAGAATCGGTTTCGATGGGTTTCAGCCTGAATAAAATGTCATAATATGTTTAATTGTTCATTACGGCTATGATGTTTATAGGTAACAATATGGGTTTCACCGGATTTATCATCAACAACTACTGTTTTCCCTGCCATCCCGTAAATTGTTTTTCGGGCTTCTTTCGGTGAATCAAAATCTAAAACAAAAGTTAATTGATACTGATTAATCCCTTGTCCAATTATTCGCGCATTTTTCGTTTTTTTTAGTTTTTTAACAATAACGGGGTCATCAGATTGCACGCGATAGACATGCTCTCCTTTTACTTCCTGCCAAAGATAGGTATTGTATTCGATTGCCATGAATTAATTTGTGGATATAATCTCAATATACTTGCGTAAAAGTTCGAGGAACTATCCGTTTTAGACAAGATAGTAGTTTAGCATTATTGATCAATTTTCTTGATATCAATCTTTTTGCGAATTGCCTTCTTTCGGCTATGCTTTGTTTTGCTATCCAATCGTTTCACTTTTGAACTTTTTGTGGGTTTTGTAGGAATGCGTTTCTTGGGAGTAACCAATACGTTTGTAATAATTTTGCTTAGACGATACAGAGCCACATCCTTGTTTTTCTTTTGACTCCGAGATTCCTGAGATTTGATGACTATCACACCATCAATTGTAATTCTACTATCATTCAGCTTCAGTAAACGATTTTTAATATAAACCGGAAGAGATGATGCGTTTATGTCAAATCGGAGTTGGATCGCTGTGGACACTTTATTCACATGTTGTCCACCTGATCCCTGGGATCGAATTGCATGAAATTCAATTTCATCAATTGGGATTGATATTTTATCTGATATGATTAACATGGGTTCTGCAACATGAAATGATCGTTATTAGATTAGGTGTAGCGATCATCTTTTTCAAGAAGATAATAAACAAAAGCCCTCGTTTTAACTGAGGGCTATTATTAATGTTACTTGTTTTAGTAATCTGTTTGTAAAACTCATTTCCTCTATTGTGTAAAAGTGAGATCAGAATAAACCGCCACACGATCTTTTTCTAGAACCAGATTCTGATTTACTGTTGCAATATTTATTTTTCGGATGCTTCCATCTGGCATTTCCATCTCTACCACATTTTGAATTGGTTTAGGACCTGCGAATTCAAATGATGGTTTATAATACTTTGCTACATCAATACTACCAATTGGGATCTTTTGTCCCAATAGTTTGAAATACAATTTGACCTTAGCTTCTTGAATTGTGATACTTATAATATTCTTTTCAGGATTATAATTAATATCGACAACGCCTTTTGTTTTTTCTTCAGTTTTAAATACACCGGCTTT
The DNA here is from genome assembly GCA_013203145.1 of Fidelibacterota bacterium. GTDB lineage: Bacteria > Fidelibacterota > Marinisomatia > Marinisomatales > JABMOV01 > JABMOV01. Next base: position 4,406 of record JABMOV010000078.1, on the reverse strand, counting down.
TACTTTGACGCGTGCCTTAAACGTAGCAGTGCCAGGCTCAATATCAATTTTGGGTTTAACAATTGTCCATTTGTACTTCGTCTTCTTTTTCTTCCCTGTACCTGAGACAGGTCCAACAGCTTCAAAAAAATTATTTATCATTGTTTCATTAAGATAAACGCCAACCTGTTGTGTCGGTGTTTGTCCCTGACTGGTTTCGGGTAAACCAATTAAAAATAATCCAATTATTGTAAAAATTATTCGTTTCATATTAATCTCCTTGAATCAATTTCTATTTCATTAAAACCATTTTTATTGTTTTTGAATATTCTGGAGTTGTCATTTTCGCAAAATATATCCCCGTGGAGGATTCAATGCCAAAATTATTCTTCCCATTCCAAAGGATATTATGAGAACCAGCTGTTAACCGCGAGTTAATCAACTCTTTTACTTTCCGACCCATAATATCATATACAACTATTCTAGTATAGCTTTCAGTAGGAATTGTGAAATTTATGGTAGTATTTGGATTGAACGGATTTGGGTAGTTTTGATTTAAACTGTATTGATTCGGAATATTGGATTCTGATCCCTTTATAGTCAAACCACTAGTATTTATTTGATAAGTATCCTGCGAAGTAAATGGTCTGTAAGTGAAAATCTGATATATATCTCCTAATATAGGCATGATGGTTTCACCATCAGTGGGATAATTCAATATGATCTCCCAACTAAGTGCACCTACCGAAAAAATACTATCTTGTAATATGATAACCCGTTCTCCAGGAGTCCATAAACTATCTTGTGAAAGTTCAATAACGATAAACAGTCTCTTTTCAATATTATTTGAATCTGTAGTCTCCCAGATCTCAAAATTCGTTTTGATGTATCCGTGATCAGGTTGACTACTACTATCAACCAATTCATCAAAAAATCTGATCTCATAATCTGCCGGATATCTTCTGCTTAGTAAATTGTTGAACGGCTTAATGTTAGTAACAAGATTGCAATTGCTATTTTCTGTCCAGCCTGTCAATTCATAATTGATATTTAGATTCTGATTATCAAAATTGAGACGTAGACCATCGAATAACGGGCCATCAGATTCAGGTGAATAGATGTAACCATTCTCTAATACAACTTCACCCGCATTCATATCTAAAACGTCGTATGTCAATGAAGTCTCAGAGCTATCATCAATACTAATTTCATATATATGCCCGGTTATGTTAGATGAATTAATAATATTCACTGAAACAATACCTGTTGCATATCCATTGGAGTGATCAATAGCACTATAAGGAATTGATTCAAATTCATTGTGAATCAGAATTGATCCTGTCACATTTGATTCACCAATGTGGTATCCATCAGTAGCATCTATTCTAAATGAATACCATCCGTTTGCTAAGTCTGTTGACTGAAAAACACAAATTCCGTCATTAACTTCATTTTGTATAAAATATTCCTCGCCATCATTATGAGTAATGTTTATGGTTACTGGTGCACCATCGGCATCTCCGGCTCTCCAACCAAACGTGATATTCCCAGATAATGTAGGATTATTAACATGAGAATTCGGTTGTAATAACAATACTTCGATTCCTACTTCGTTGGCTGGATTATTGATTATGAAATATTCCGAAATGATTACTCCTGATGTGGAATCATTATAGGCATACATGAGGAGTTGGTAATTGTACCCATCTATAACTGTTTCTGTATCCCATGAATAAGTGCCAATATCTGAGATTCCTTCTGCAATTAATTCCCAACTACCACCATTGTTTGAATTATAATAAATATCAACAAATAGTGGATTCCCATCAAAACTTGTTGAATTCCATTGGATGGAAACTGACCCAGAGATCACATCATTGTATGAAGGATAAATAAGATCTATATCATGTTGTTGCAACGGATAGGATGATAAACGACCTGGATAATTGAATTGTGCTATTTGTGTATTTTGAATAAGGTCATTATAGTCAGATCCCAATATCATTGCTGCACTAACCGTTTTAGTTTCACCACTCCCAATGGAAAACATTCCTGATCCCATTACAAAAACAAAATCTCCGGATACGATACTATTCGTTGAATCATAAGTACCAGGTTGTAAAAAGTTTGTCCAAAAATAATCATCATTCCTTGGTGCATTTTGAGCAAAAAATGGAGGAGCATGAAAACTTTGCATACCGACGTTATCCGGTGTTTCTATCAACGTAAGTCCAAAGTAACCTGGAGTAACACCTATAATATCACTATTCCCATCTTCATCCCAAGCATAAGCAAGATTGTATTCCAAATTATACATGGATAAATCATCTGCGTAGTTAGCTGGACCACCAATATGTGGATCGCCCCAAAACCCTATCTGAATATCATTAAGTGTATAATCTCCAATATTTGTAATGTCATATACCATAAATAAACAATCTTCAAGATTCGGATCACTAAACTGAAAATACCTGCATTCTATTGTCAACCCAAGTCCGCGAATTGTTGAATCATCAGCGACAGGATAGAATTCAAATTCTTTGTTGTAACTATCTTCAATTACAAAATAACTTTCTTGGTCTGCAAGGATAATTCCGTCGCCAAATCTCCCTGGCCAGGAGTTCCAATTTGTGGGCCAAGTATATGGCTGGTCACTCATGGCAATATGATTCTCTAGCATATAGCCATTAACCGGTTCCCATCCCCAAATTTCAGAATTGTCCGGCGATACTTCAGGGTATGACATGAGACCTTCGCTTATCACACACGCAACCCAAACTGTGTCTCCTTCAGTATCTATTACAGGGTTTCCATTTTCATCTAATTTTACATAAGCATCCTGATGACTATATGGGGTAACCTCTACTTCAGCAGTAACGAGAAGACCAAATTCGTATCCATAGCCCAATCCGTTCCAAACAATATCCGTTATATGATTTCCAGGACTTGAAATGGAGCCAAAATTCCAGAATTCAGTTGTGATTTTGTTGCCATTATGAATATTCCATCCCCATGGCCCTGCTTCACGATTTTCCATTGAATCAAAATATTTTGATTCTTCCGATTTCAATGGAATAAATAAAAAAGTAAATATTAATAAACAAGCTAAAGGTTTTTTGTACATTTGATTCTCCCAACTATCAAACTATGTATTTTTTCAATAATCAATATATTCATAATTAACGAATTAGTTTCCTTACATATAACTTACTTATATCAAATATTTTATATATACCAAAAAATAAAACAAGAACTCTGGTTTAAAAGTTAGGTAAATGTCCGCCTTGCTTTGAGAAATTCGCACTAAATCAATTATACAAAATTCTATGTCCACATTTGGTCAATATTTGACAGAAAATAGAATTTCATATTATAAACAAAAACCCCAAATCTCTCGTCGATAACTAGGGTTTCTATTCGTGTGGTGTGAGGATTACCAAAATAAAAACCCTCTTTTTTGCCAATCTAGAGAAACCGTAAATGGCTGTATCTATCCATATTTGTTATGGATACGGGTTTTTCTATTGTATTATTTCCACTCATTTTAAGGCATGTTTTTATTTCTGTACGCAGTAATAACAAGAAAAGCTGGAAATTTTTCTGATTATTGTTCTGGATCATTTTGCCTATTTCATTGGATAAAATGTTCCAATAATTAGAAACGGGTTTTTTCCAACAAAATGGTATACTTGGGTAGTACCCAGAAAAAGAAACAAATCCTTCTTGAATACAAATTCATCCCAATATTTTTTGCGAATATCTTCACATGCCAGGGATTCATCGCCATTATGTCTTCTCAAACAATTCCAATATAACTGACCAATCTCCCAATCTTCGATCATTAGTTTGCTGATTTTACCAGAGTCGTCTTCAATTTCATACCGGAATTCATATGGAAGTTTGCTTACAACCTTGAATGGATTTTCTGCATCTTCAAAAATGTTGGTTTGATTAAATTGTACTATTTTTTTTGGATCCCACTCACGAGATGTTTCTTTAATTGTAAAGCTATTAATTCTTGTAGGCTTAAATACAGCAAGAGATACACATTTGCTCTTATCTTTTGCATCTTCAATTAGATCAGACATGTTGGTGTAAATATTCTGTAAAACGATCTCTTTCCTTTGTGCCCATGTCCCTTTCTCAGTACCAATTTTTTCGCCTAAAACAATATTATCATAATTGACTGGTCTAAAACTTTCAGGTCGTGGATCACTTGTGTTTTTCTCTATTTCTAATTCAATCCATTGATACTTTGCATATCTTCTATCATAATCAAGTTTTCTAAAAGGAAGAGGATATAATCGAATCCATTCGCCATTTTCAGCAATGCCTGCAGTGCAAACGAGTTCACTGTATTTGGTGGATATAGAAGGATACGTTTTAACTGTAATTAATATTTTTTTCTTCAACGAACTGATTTATAT
>JABMOV010000077.1 GCA_013203145.1 Fidelibacterota bacterium | reverse complement strand
CTGCTCAAACTTGTGGAAGCATTAATTACTGTATCAACATCAATTCCATGCGTATTCCCTATTCATCCTCGTACTAAGAATAAACTGGAACATTTTGGACTCCTTGACCAATTAAATGATAATCCCAATTTCTTTCTGACTGAGCCGCTTGGATATATCGACTTCATGGCATTACAAAAAAGGGCTGCTGTCATTCTAACGGATTCTGGTGGAGTCCAAGAAGAATCGACATCCTTTGGAGTACCCTGTCTTACTATCAGAGATAATACAGAGAGACCAATCACCTGTACTCAGGGAACCAACAAATTAATTGGAACTGATTATTCTGTTATTCCCGATGAAGTAAAATCAACTTTAAACACACCTATTCAAGTAGAGCAAAAACCTGACCTTTGGGATGGGAAAGCGGCCGAACGGTTGGCGGATGTAATTGACGATTATTTATAGACGATTTTACTTTGATAAGTCGTCTTATTATTTTACTAATGTGTATCACTAAATAAATTCTATATATGTGAATTGAAATTGCTTACTTTCTAGATATTGCTTTTGTGTTCGTATACATAACATATAACTAAGGTGTTTTATGAAAATATTTTTCGTCTCAATTTTCGCTCTAAGTATATTTATAATCAGTTGTGGAAATTTGAATTCACAAGTAGATACTATCTCTAATCAAGAGAAAAAAGTTGTAAAAGTTTGGACACCTCTTCTCACATTTGAGGGTAAAGGTGAATTAAAATCACAATTGATGCCAATTCTTTCAGATTCTATTAAAGTAGAATGTCAATATTCAGGCCATCAAAATGATACATTTATTGTATACTTATTAGAACAAGGTAAATCTATACAGAAAGACGGTGGCTTTCCCCTAGTAATGGAGAGAGGAAAGGGACAAAAAGAATTATCTTTCAGTCCAAAACCCGGTGAATACTATTTGCATATCCTTTCTCAAAATTCCAATTGGGATTTAAAACTTTATGAACAACGTCAAAACTAAATCATTTATTTAACCATTACCCATTTTTCATATCCTTCTTTTATTGCCAAAACGCAGTCATAACGGCTAACTTCACGCCGCTATTTTACACGATTTTCCAAAATATTTAGGGCCCATAGCTCAACGGTTAGAGCAGCGGACTCATAATCCGTTGGTTCGGAGTTCGAATCTCTGTGGGCCCACAACTTTTAATCCTTGGTATTAATAACTTGACGATCTCTAAATCTTACGCCTACCATAAATTCAGCACCAAAAAATGAATCATTTAGACGAATTAGAATCAAAATCAATCCATATCCTGCGGGAAGCCTACGCCAATTTCAAGAACCTTGGGATGCTTTGGTCCATCGGTAAAGACAGTACTGTTCTATTATGGCTGGCACGGAAAGCCTTCTTCGGTCATGTACCCATCCCACTGGTTCATATTGACACCAGTTTCAAGATTCCTGAAATGATTGAGTACAGAGATCGTTTAGCACAAGAATGGCATCTGACCATGATCACGGGTCAGAATGAAACTGCGCTGCAGAACAAACAAACATTTCCCGACGGAGCTGTTGATCGTATCAGCTGCTGCCAAAACCTGAAGTCGGAAGCATTAAAAAATACACTGAATGGCAATTGGCGCCGTTATCGTCTCAATTTACAGAGTGGCAAATATGAACGGGATAAAAGTAGTGATCCTTATACCGGAGTGATTGTTGGCGTTCGCGCTGATGAGGAAGGTTCCCGCTCTAAGGAACGTTATTTTTCTGCTCGAGACCAGGCAAATAACTGGGATGTGGGCGATCAGCCACCAGAATTCTGGAACCAGTATAAGACAGATTTCGCCCCTGGCACCCACGTACGCATCCATCCTCTTTTGGACTGGACAGAGCTGAATATCTGGGAATATATCAAACGCGAAGAGATCCCCACCGTATCGCTTTATTATGATCAGGGAAAGGGGCAGCGTTATCGCTCCCTGGGGTGCTGGCCTTGCACATCTCATGTGGAATCCACGGCCAAAAATGTTGATGATATCATTGCCGAGCTGGTATCCGGCAAATTTGCCCATATTGCAGAACGTTCCGGTCGCGCCCAAGACCAAGAAGGCGGTGGCGGATTAGAAACCTTACGCCGAGATGGATACATGTAAGCCATGAAAAATAATACCCAAAATAGACAGCAAATGAATATCGTCATTGTCGGTCATGTGGATCATGGTAAGAGTACTATTATCGGTCGTCTCCTGGCAGATACCCATTCCCTGCCTGATGGAAAACTGGAACAGGTTCGGCGCACCTGCGAGATGAACAGCAAACCTTTCGAATATGCCTTTTTACTGGATGCCCTGAAAGATGAACAGGATCAGGGTATTACCATTGATGCCGCCCGTGTTTTCTTCAGTACTGCTACTAGGGATTATATTATTATCGATGCGCCGGGACACATCGAATTCTTGAAAAATATGATTACCGGTGCTTCCCGTGCGGAATCCGCGCTTTTGGTAATTGATGCCAAAGAAGGCGTGCAGGAAAACTCCCGCCGTCATGGTTATATGATATCCATGCTGGGTATCAGCCAACTCACCGTTCTGGTAAATAAAATGGATCTGGTGGATTATGACCAGTCCACTTTTGACAAAATTGTATCGGAATACAGCGAATTCCTGAATGATATCGGTGTAACGCCACGGGGCTTTATCCCGGTGAGTGGATTCAAGGGCGATCTTGTGGCAAGTATATCAGATAATATGCCCTGGTACACAGGTCGTACTGTACTGGAAGAATTGGATTATTTCACTAAAGAGAATGCTCCCGTGAAACTCCCTTTCAGAATGCCGGTGCAGGCTATTTATAAATTCACACAAAATGGTGATGACCGCCGCATCGTGGCTGGGACTATTACGACTGGAACGGTTAAAACTGGTGACAGAATTATATTTTACCCTTCCGGTAAAACCAGTACAGTAAAATCCATTGAATCCTTTAATGCTCCCCATTCCGATGTTGCCGCAGCCGGTATGGCCACAGGATTCACCTTGAATGAACAAATTTATATCAACCGTGGTGATATTGCTGCTCTGGCAGGGGAAACGCAACCGGAAGTCACGACCCGAATCCGCGTCAGTCTGTTTTGGATTGGCCGCGACCCGTTGAAAAAAGGTCGTGAATACGTATTGAAGGTGGGATCGGACCGGGTCGCTGTGAAGCTTGAGGAAATCCTGCGTGTAGTTGATGCATCCAATTTGAATGTCAGTGAGGAAAAATCAGATGTTCAGCGCCATGATGTTGCTGAATGCATTCTGAAACTGAATAAACCCATCGCTTTTGATACTGCCGATAAACTGGCTCTAACCAGTCGCTTTGTCATCATTGATAATTACGAAATCCGTGGCGGTGGCATCATCCGTGAAGCTCAGGCTGATAAACAATCCCAGATACGGGATAAAGTTTTACTCAGGAATTACAAATGGGAACAGAGCGTCATCCCTGCCGAGAAACGTGCAGAAAAATATAACCAGAAGTCCTCCCTGATACTCATTACCGGTCGAAGCAATTCTGGTCGAAGAATCATTGCTAAGCGATTAGAAGAAATATTGTTTGATGAGGGAAAAATCGTCTATTACTTGGCCATTGGCAGTGTAATCTACGGTGTAGATGCAGACATCACGGCCAACGGGAATTCACGGGAAGAGCACATGCGACGACTGGCTGAGATATCCCATATTCTCCTGGATGCGGGGGTCATTCTGATTATTACCGCTGTTGAACTGCTACAAGCTGATTTAGAACTGATTAAAACTGCTATTGATCCGGATCAGATCGAAACTGTTTGGGTTGGTGATGACATTTCCAGCGATATTTCCTTTGATCTCCAACTTCAAGCTGATCAACCGCTGGTTAATTCGATAAGCGCGATTAAATCCCTCTTACAGGAAAAAGGAATAATATTTCGACCCTGGTGAGAAGATTATACTATTATTTCAGGAATATCATCTTCCTTGTCTGTACAAACTCCCCTGCTCTAATCTGGTAAAAGTATATTCCGCTTGAGATATTGGAGGCATCCCAAAGGATTGATTTATAGCCTGCATCCTGTATTTCTGATACAAGTGTTGACACTTCATATCCCATCACATCATAAATAGTAATCTGGACATCTGATCTTTGAGGAAGTACGTAGTGAATAGTTGTAACTGGATTGAAGGGGTTCGGGTAATTCTCATATAAACAGAATTCCCCTGGTAGTTGATTCTGTCCTTCAGTGCTGATATTAGCTGCATCGATGGTGAGTACGAAAGGCCCATTTGTAGCAAACATTTCTAAATCACTATCGCTGGCAATTATCTGCCAGGTACCAGTAATTGAGGAATAACCATTATCGTTGATAGCCGATAATATTTCTTGATAGGTCAAAAGGCAGGTGGAATCGGAAGTTGTACAAAGATTTAGAATAGTCAACTGATCAGTTAAACTGAACGAATAGGTTATGGCATCATTTTCGACATCGATAGAACTTTCCCAACTGAAAATAAGTGTATCACTGAGATTATCTGACGAAAGTGTGATTACTGTGTTATTGATTGGACTAAGCTGGTTGAAATCCATTGGTGGATCATTAATTGGCTGCACTTGAACATTTACCAGCGCAGTGTCGCTATACCAGGGATTCGAAACAACATATGTAAGTTGATCCATGCCTGACCAGTTCAGGTCTGATTGATAGATTATCGTCGATCCAGAGACTTCCACACTTCCATGAAGAGGCAGTGCAAGAATTACAATGGTTGGTAAAACATTCAAATTATATATGTCATTATCTAGAATCGCAAGTGTTGTAGCCACATCTTCATCAACCGTAACACTATCCGATACTGCCATCAGGAGGGAATAATTATTGATGGCTTCCATAAGAAAAGGCGTATCAACGGTACCGTATGCATCATCGCTTGTGAAAACAATTTCACTACTAATATCCAGAACCGTATCCAGATCAGCATCCCAGACTTTGAAACTGAGTATTTCGTTGTTGGTGTTTGCCCTTACAATTAGAAAGTACATCCATCGGCTTTGAGTGAAAATCGGCAATGAAACACCGCGACACTCATCCCCAGCGAAGGCAGCCAATAAAGATTCAGCGCAGTTTGTTGAGAATCTATCGTTTAATGCAGGTGTGAATTATGAATATACTAATTCTTTCAGCACCAACAGTTCGAATTCATATAAATTCGAATTTGAGCTTGGTGGAACGGTGGGAATGGATCTCGGGATCACGGTTGGTGGGCAGGGCTTAGTTGGTGGTATGTCATATACTATGGCTTTAACAATGGGTCAATCACAAACGACTACTGAAACCAGCACAACAACCACGGGATATCTATTATACGATGATGATGAAACATCAGACTTAAATAATATTTCTGACGACTTTATGTTGAATATTCTAACTGATCCCGTCTACGGGACACCAGTATTCGATCTAGTAAGCGGGAATTCATCATGCCCCTGGGAACAGAATACGGTTCCTCGTGAAGGTGTTCAATTGCTTGCTGATCAATATTCAGCAGTAGATATAATGCCCGGAGAACAGGCTGTGTTTTCATTGTACCTTGGTAATACAAGTCAAACGGAAGAAGATCGTCGCACGTACGTTTCTGTTGTTCAGAGCAGTAATCCCTATGGTGCCCTTATCAGTATAAATGGTGTTCCCATCGAGGATGATATGATCTTCGACATCCCAGGGACAATTGGTGAGAATTCCATTCAAACCACCTTGACAGTTGATCGGGGTCCAAATGCCTATGATTATGCAGGCTTGGAAATTCACCTTGGGTCAGGTTGCGAACCATTACCAGGGATAGGTCCGGGTACACAGTTATTTCATGATTTCAAATCCTTTGATGTCCATTTCGTACCACCGTGTAGCAATATTGATATTTTGACACCTGAAAATAATTGGGTCATAAATAACGGCAATAATGATACGCTTGAAATCATTCTGAATGATTTTGACACAGAGGACCAGAATATTGAATTATTAAAAGTGGAATATGCTGAGATTGAATCGAATGATTGGTTTCCGGCGACGGAGATTGAATTTGATTCAGTCAGCGGTGACTGGGTGAGATTGTACTGGGATGTATCAAGTTTAGCGGATGGAAGTTATAAAATCAGAGCGCGATCTGAGTGTACATTAATGAATGAATACTCTGCAGATTTGGAGTTATTGATAGGCAAAGTCCACAGGTTTTGGGTAATCCTGAGCCATCTGATGGCATGCTTGGAATCACGGATGAAATCAGTATTCAATTTGAAGAACATATTAACTGTGACTTCCTGACACCTGATAATTTTACTTTGAGTTATTCGAGTTCCGGGAATGAGGTCGCAATCCAATGGTCGTGTTATGAAAACACCCTTTATATCGAACCAGATATCCAAAATAGTTATATTGAAAACCAATTATTGCGCATGACGCTTGAAGGTATACAGGATTTGAACGGGAATACCATTTCTGAACCCCAAGTTTGGGAATTTGTTGTGAATCGAAATCCTATAGGTTGGAATAATACAAATGTTGATCTAATTGCATTCACTGGCGAGGAAAACAATTTCTCAACGACACTGATTAATATCGGTTCATCACCACAGACATTTGAATTAACAAACCTGCCCGCCTGGTTGTTGGCATCCCCAATGGCTGGTGAAATTAATCCCGGTGGCTCCTTTGATATTTCATTTGTGATTGATCCAAGTATAAATAATGGTGACTATAATCATACACTTTTTGCCGATTGCCCCGATGGATTAGAACCCTTAAATATCGATATGGTCGCCATGTGTCCGTATCCTGAATGGACGCTCAATGCATTTAATTATCAATACTCAATGAATGTTACTGCGCAACTATCCATTATGGGAGATATTTCCAATGACATCTATGATAAAGTAGGCGCCTTTGTCGGTGATGAGTTGCGTGGGGTTGCCGAATTAATCTATGATGATGCACTTGATACGTGTATCGCCTATCTTACAGTTTATAGCAATCAATTTACTGGAGAGGAAATAATGTTCCATATCTGGGACAGAACTGGTTGTATGGAATTTTGGGGAACAGATTCGACGGTAATTTTTGCTGACGATTCATTTATCGGTTCACCTACTAATCCGTTCCTGATTAATGCAACTGGAACTATTGCGCAAAATATAACCATCCAAAGTGGTTTTACTTGGTTTAGTTTAAATCTGGAAAGTGCTGTATCATCTGATTTGAACGCTATTTTTGATGGATTTATCACAAGTGATGGTGATCGCATTATTGGTCATACGTCCTACGCGCAGTATCAGGGATCCACCTCAAATTGGGTTGGGACGCTGGCTGAGGAAGGAATTCGTACGAGCCATATGTACATAGCAGATTTAGATTCGCTTAATATGTTGGATTACATTGGGTTCCCAATTATACCCGATACCTCAGCTATTTTAATTAACGATGGTTGGACGTGGTTGGGATATTTACCTCATGAAAATATTGATGTGAATGTTGCACTTTCATCCATGGAGCCAACCGAAAGCGATCTGATAAAAGACCAATTTAATTATGCTCAGTATGTTGATGATATTGGATGGGTTGGGTCATTGACCCGGATGTTCCCGGGAAAAGGATATAAATTGTATACAGATACCTATGATACTCTAATTTATCCAAACAACGATAATTCAAGAGATGACTATAATGCACCAACGCTCTTTGAACAGCTCAACTCCTTTGATCCTGACAGTCTTCCATTGGAGGTCTGGATAGCGCAGGATGTTCATTCGTTTGAACATAATATGACAATCACTGCTCTCATTGATGATGGCGATTATGGTATAAATGATCCATATGATATGATTGTTGCTTTGGTAGAAGATGAAGTGCGAGGAATTGCACGACCGTTGTACATTCCTATTTTGGATCAGTACCGTATTTTCCTTACTATTAATAGTAACTCCATGGAAAATGAAAATATGGAAATCCAGATCTGGGATAATGATGAGGAAACAATCTATAAAGGAGCGGAAATATTAACATTTAATCCAGATGACATGATTGGATCAGTAATGCAACCGCTTATCATCCAGAAAACACTTTTGGGACTTGGTGACGAAGGATTCATTCCTGAGGAATTTATGTTAAGTCAGAATTATCCAAATCCGTTTAATCCTATTACTAAAATAGGATTCGGTGTTCCTGAGATATCGACTGTTAATATCATTATTTATGATATAATGGGTCGTCAAATAAAAACACTTTTAAATAATGAAATGGAACCGGGTTATCAAGTCGTGATCTGGAATGGCACCAATCAACAAAGCAAACCGGTGAGTTCTGGTATGTATTTTGTTGTAATGGAAGGTCAGGGCCTTACCAAGAATTTCCGCGATGCAAAGAAAATGATGATGCTAAAATAAGATCGTCTTTCATTTTCTCTAAAAGGGTGGTTCTGGAATTTTAAACTGTGCTTTTGCAGTTCGTTTTAGCTGAACGGCTTTTTTCTTCTTTAGGTACATCGTTTGTTTAAATCCGCGATCCAGTAATGTTGTATATGCTACTGTTTTGGGGGTTCCATGATAGATTCGTTTGCCAAATCGTTGAATGATATCCCAATCAATTTCTATTCCTAATCCTGGTCCCTCTGGAATTTTTATTCGTCCTTCATTATCTGGATTAAAACCTCCCTTGATAAAGCGGGACCAGTATTCTGGTTTCCAATTGCCCTCTACGGGATATTCAAGTAGACCTCGCTCCTTTGATGGTAAAACTCCAACAAGCTGTAACGCCAAAGCGAATCCCAGTCCGGTTGTCCAAGTATGCGGACAAAATTTGAGTTTCTGTGAATCTGATTGATTTTCTTTATTGCGTTTTTGAATTTCGCGAATGAGCCAATATGCGATGGAAATACCACCCGCATAAGTACCGCCAGCCATCACGGCATCCGGCTGATAAATATCCAGACTCCCCATGTCCAGCATTGCCCTAAAATCACGCCAGGTTGAGTTTAATTCTCCGCCAGCAATAGGTGTTTTTGTATTTTTTCGAAGCTTAGCAAAACCTTCAAAATTGCCTCTATTGAGCGGCTCCTCCAGCCATTTTACATTATACTGTTCAATACTTTGAGCAAATTTAGACGCGAATTCCAAATCCCATTTTGGCGTTTCATCAAAAAGATCCACAGGCCATCCCTGATTAGCGTCTACCATTAAATCCATCGTGTCCCCTATAGTGGATCGAGCAGCTCCAACAAAATCTTCCATTGGCGCAAGCTCATCGCTTTTTACACGAATTTTTATTCCTTTGTATCCGCTATCTAAGAACTGCTTACTGATTTGGCTGATTTTCCCCTGATCGTGATTATGGGTTGAGCCTGTAGAAATATATGGATATACGTATCCTCCCTCACCCCCCAAGATTTTCCACAAAGGTTCACCCCTAACCTTACCAATAATATCCCAGAACGCTGCATCAATCCAGCCATTACGCATTCCTATATATGAAAATTCCTGAATGCGCTGGTTTACTAATTGGATATCCATTGGGTTGATACCCATTATGTAGTTCCCCATCAACGGACCTAAACCTTTTCGCTCCGGCCCCATTGCTGGCATGGTTGCATATCCTTCTACGCCCTGATCCGTACCTAGTTTAAGCAAATAAAAGCGAACTTCGGATTGTCTAAACCCAGGTATCCAGCTTGGTGTGAAATAGGCAGGGTTTCCGAAGAATCCCGGTTTGTTTTCTTCTAGGGGTAATTTTACATAATACAAATCTATCAGATTAATTTTCATGGTTCAATACCCCCATTGTTTATGGCTTTTCTTGACTATGCGCTTAACTAAACATGATGAAAACGAATTCCATCGTGCTTAGTCGATTTACCTTAATGTGCTTGGATTAGGCTGTACTAAATCTTGTCCTGATCAGTCTAACATATAAAAAGACAATGGGCAAACAAACCAAATACATAAGTATACCATAAACTCCCGAAGGTAGACTCAGCACTGATAATCCATCGCCTCCCGAAAGAATGAGATTCCCAACTGTGATACCAACAGTGGCGTTCTGGATCCCGGTGGCAATGGCCACGGATACAGCCTGTGGTTCGCTCATCTTGAAAAGATGGGCACTGCCATAGCCTACCAGCAACATGACAATGATGAGTGTTACAATACTGGGTCCAAGGATGGTCACATTATTGATAAATGTATCCCACTCACTGGCTAAAGCACCTATAACAATCACAACAAACAAAATTGCAGAAATTTTGCTTGCCTTAGGTTCAAATGACTGTGCAAAAGTTTCCGCTTTGTAATGGACTAATAAACCAATGGCAACAGGTACAGCGGTGATAAGAAACATGGTTATTCCAAGCGAAAGCACATTAATAGAGGGTGCCTCCGTTCCCATGAAATAATAGATTGAAAACCCAGTGATGAGGGGAAGAGTTATCACCGCAACAATGCTCACTACAGCTGTATATGAAATGGACAGTGCTGTATCACCCTTGGCCATTTTTGTAATAATATTTGAAGTTACACCGCCAGGGCAACAAGCCAGAATCATCAAACCTACTGCCATCTCCTTTGTTAATCCGAATAGGGCAATGAGACCAAAAGCCACCAAAGGAAGAAGAATCATCTGGTTAATGATACCAACAGCAAAAACCTTGGGTTGATTTGCCACATTTTTGAAATCATTCACAGTCAGACTAAGACCTAAACTAAACATAATGAAAACAAGGGACAGCGGCAGGATAATATCAATGATCATAATTGAACTCCCGTTTTTCTCTTACTACTTTCTAGACATGATGCCATAGCATTATTTGGTTCGTTGTCTTCTGATTGCATTATCATCAGCTTTTGAATACCAACTCAATCTCAATATAGTGTCATTAAAATACCAGTACTATTTTATTCCGATACGGTTGGGTTAATCTGAAGGTTGATGTTTTGTATGACAATATTATTATACATTGGCCTGAATGTAAACCCACATAAAACAGCCCCTATCAAATAGGTTGATTCTATTCCATATAATCGCATTAAATTCACATATGTATATGATAATTGATCTTCTCTTTCAAGTTCTCTACATCTGCCTCATTGCGAGGGTAGTGTTGTCATGGATTTCACATGATCCCTCCAATGAAATCATCCAATGGATTTATAAAATTAGCGATCCACTCATTATTCCAATCCGCCAATTGCTTCCCCCCATGAATATTGGAATTGATATTTCTCCCATTCTGGCTTTTTTAGCACTTGGATTTATTCGGAAATTTATTTTCTGGATCATGTTTTAAGATTTATTTACTATGAATAATATCCCATTGATTCTTATTAGTATTCTGGTATTGATAATGGTGTTTGGAATCTTTGCCCTTCATGCAACTAAAATTCGACGGGAAGAATTCAAAAAAACCGGAAAGCATCCCAAAGGACATTATTTGGGACGGGGAATCGCCTTAGGTGTCGCGATGGGTAACATCGCCATTGGTATAGGAATTGGAATTCCTCTTGGAGTTGCCACCGGTTCGACTTGGGAGAAAAAACACACAGACAGTCTCCGACCATTAACTGCAGCAGAGGAAAAACTAAAAACCCAGACTTTCCTTTTGCTAACCGCATCTATGCTTGTTGGAGTTTTAGTCTTTTTCGCAATTAACTCTATAATGCATTAATTATTCTGAATTCACTTCAGATGCTTAGTGAATTCCATGTATACTAAATTTTCGTTTTAAATAGTTTCGGATCCAATGTATAGAGCACCCAATCTGCGTTTTTTTGGAATGATACTAAATCAAGTGCTCCCATATAGCTGAAAGAACTTCTAAGCCCGGCTTCAATTTCATTAATGATGTTTTGAACACTTCCTTTATATTTAACTATGGTTTCGTCCCCTTCGATAAAATTGGGGTTCTCCTTATGTTTAGCCTGTACACCAAAGGATGCGGAACCACGATATGCTTTATAAAGGGTACCATCATATTTTAAGACATTACCTTCTGCTTCTTTTGTTCCGGCAAACATTTTCCCCATCATCACTAGATCCGCACCCAACCCTAGTGCTTTCGCAATATCTCCAACATTAGTAACGCCACCATCAGCAATAATTAATGATTTTGAACCTGATTTATCCTTTTCTGTTTTGCATTCTTCCAGAGCGGTAACAATTCCCTGCCCAACACCGGTCATAATGGACGTACTGCACATGGATCCATTGCCAATACCAACCCTGATGGCATCCACGCCAAGATCGGACAGATATGCAAATCCTTCGTTGGTGGCCACATTTCCACAGATTGCAAACGTATTATCCAATGATTTAATGTGACGAATCATGGGCTCCACCGAACTATTAAATCCGTTCGCTACGTCTAAAATATAGTATAATGCACCTAAGCGATAAAATTGTGAAACAATATCCTCTTCATCAAGCCCCACAGCAATAACAGCATCCATTTGGTCATTTTTTAAGGAACGATATTCATCTATTCGATTCTCAAGAGACTGAAATCGATGTACAATGCCCAGCATATCATTTTCATGGAATTTTCGACACATTTTAATGCCGCATATTGTATCCATCGGAGAAGGTAAAATAGGCATTCGTAGTTTTTTTGAGGAATCTCCTCCTCCAATTTGAACTGAGAGATCAATATCATATCTGGATCTCACATTCGATAAATGCCTGGGAACGAGTGAAATGGATGTATAGGTATAGGTCGGTTTCATTAATAATCCTTGATCATATGGTTATAGCGCAATTATAAATTACAACATTGACCTCCCTAATTCTATTGACTCAAATCAATTCCCATAAAAGAATCAAATGGAAACAATTCAATTCAAGATGTGTAGAAATAGTAATTTTGAACAAAGCAAATGACGCGTTCCATTAAATATCCCATCCTTATTACTAGTATTCTGCTTGTCAGCCTTATCACTTCCAAAAGTTTTGGGCAACCTGCGAATACAAATCCAACGAAACCAATCCAGGGGCAAACTATGCAATTAACAGACGAACAGTGGAAAGAACGCCTCACAAACGAGCAGTTTAATATTCTGAGGAAAAAAGGAACTGAACGGGCATTTTCGGGGATGTATGATGAGCACTTTGATGCCGGAACCTACACCTGTGCCGGATGTGGAACAGTGTTATTTCAATCAGATACTAAATACAATTCTGGATGTGGGTGGCCTGCATTTTTTAATTTTATTCCTGGAACAATCAATGAACATCGTGATACCAGTCATGGTATGAATCGCACGGAAGTTACCTGCGCAAAGTGTGGTGGTCATTTGGGTCATGTTTTTGAGGATGGCCCCCGTCCAACAGGATTACGGTATTGTATCAATTCAGCATCGCTGAATTTTGTTTCAGATTCTACCAAATAAAACCATCTATGCTGATAGCTCAATCAGGCCATTACTTCCATCATGTTAAACAATACGACCCACATTTAGACTATGTTTGCCCTCAATGCGAACTCCCTGTTATTACAGAAAACAATGAATTTCGCCATTTTATTTCTAACCCAAAATGTGGATTAAAATCAGAATCAGAACTTCATTTAATTACAAAAAAAATAATTAATACCTATGGTGTTATCACCCACCCAAATTCAAAAATGAAACATGCGTTACAGTCTGTGGAACTTGAAAAATCAAAAAGTATGTTTTATTTTGATATTTTCGCTATTCAAACAGATGATCGACCCATAATTATTGAGATAAATTATCAAAGCCCGATCACGGATACGAAACAACATTATATTCAAAATCAAAATATCGATGCTCTTGAAATTGATATCAGTAAAGGATATAACTCTGATAATATAGTTGAATATGTATTGAATTCTGCCCCTCGAAAATGGATTTGGAAATCTAACTTTCCTAAACCAGTAATTACTGAACCAGATATTTCCAGACCCCATGAAATTGAACACCCTATTTATACCAGAACCTTTTTAAAAAACTATATTTACACTTTGCGGTCAACATACCCGAATCTTGATCAAGAGACATTTCAGGGCACAATACAAAAACAACACCGAATTACCGGATTGCCAAAATCAATTCGCTATGTTCTCAATTGTGAAACGTTGTACCGTGGATTAGTAAAACACATTTGTGTTCTCCCGAGTGAATACTCATTTATAAAAAAAGATGTGTGTAAAACTGTCTCATTTAGACTATCATGTGATCCAAACCGCTTTATCTATAACCCAATAACAAAACGTTCGCTTTTTTTGCCTATAGCGAAGCAAATTACACCTACTGAATTGGGTTAATTGGAGTCACTATGAAAACATTATTTTTCTCTCTTGTAATCGCCACGTTTACTATTGGTCAACAGGTTGCACCCTATGCCGGGAATTTATCATTCGACTATTCTGGAACCATCAACGGTTCTTTTAATGCAGATTTATCCACAGATTCCAGTGGTGCCGGTGGATTTGTTTTATCTGGATCCGACACAAGCATCGCACTAATCACGGCATTCCAACCTAATATTGCTGGTTCGACTGTGGATGCGTTTATAATGTTTATGCCCGATACTACACTACCAATGGAACCGCAAACCTGGCTTATGAGTCTTCCGATTGGAGAAGGAATTCCTAATGCATTCTGTATGTTTTTGCCAGATGTTGATTCCACTTTACTTTTTGATGTATTAGACCTTATTGATACAACTGGGGGGGTCGGATTCTCTGATTCAGTGTTAGCGGAAATTTTACTAACTCTGGCTGATTATGCTTATGCCTCAGTTGCGGGATCAATTATCCTTGATACTGTATCCTTGGATACTTTAGGTGGAGCATTTTCCGCCACTGTAATGCAAGCAGCTTTTCCACCACCTACGATTATGATAAGTAATGGGATATTTAGCCTATCCGGAATTGATACCAGCTTTGTTTCAGTTGATCCCGTCGATCAACACCCTGAATCTTATACTCTTTTGGATGCATACCCAAATCCATTTAACCCATCAATAACCATTGAATACACAATTGAACATTCTAATACCGTTCAAATTGAAATCATGAATATTCTGGGTCAACGGATTGATTTTCTTAAAGAAGGATATCAATCACCTGGGATTTATTCCATAAAATGGGATGCTTCTCAGCATTCTGGTGGTGTCTATTTTGTTAGATTAAAAACAAAAGAGCAGATTAAAACTCAAAAAATCATTCTGTTGAAATAGCTTTTATATCCGGTTCAATTGCAGCATACTGCTGCCAGAAATGTACAGCTTGAGCCCATTCTTCAGAGGAATAGTGGGCTTTCGTTCCTCCTGCCAACTCCAGTTGATTTCGCATCATAGTAACGGGACCCATGGGTAAATCTTCCAAACCCTCAGGTAGTGCATGGATACTAATTAATTCCCATTCATTATCGCTAGAATGCTCATCGTTTTCAGCAAGCACATCATGCCGATATAGAATAAATTGAACCTTACCCGCTCTTAGGGGCTTGCCCTTTAATGCCCGAATTTGAATATATGAATCCTCTTCCGCGCGACGCTTCACAATTTCCGCTTTAAGCGGTGTTTCTTCAGTAACCTTTACATAAGGACACACAAAATATTGTGTTATTTCTTCCGCCGCATCAACAATGACTACGCCATCTCTGTACCCTGAGTTGAAGAATCCTGCTTTATATTGCTTTTCAGCATGTAGGGCAATTTGTTCAAATGATAAATCAGGTGAAAAAGTCTTTCCTGACCCTTTCACCTGACGACGAACAAAATCGTTAACAGCGACAACTGTCATTCAGTTTTTACTTCAGGTTCCACTGGAGATGGTGTAGGTAAAATGGGTTGTGGTTTTTTTGATAAGCGCCAATTATTAAGAACAAGCAGAACCGCTCCCCATCCAATGAGAAAAGCAATGAATCGGGCTAGACCACCTAAAAATGGAATGAATCCAATTAACCACAAAAGAAATAATCCCGCAACGATATGTAGAATAGCCGAAGAAGTGGTATTTCCCATTTTGTTAATAAGTTTTCCACCCAATACTGCTGCTGTTGAGAAATAGCCAAAAAACATCAGAAGCATGACGACCACTACAAATATGGGGATAAGGGGAATACCCAATAGTGATACGACCAAAGTTAATATTGCGGGAATAAATAAGATCATCCCTGCCAGGCCAGTTAAAAATGATTTTCCAGTTTCCATATCAATTGTGTTAGTGACAAAATTAAATTGTTTGGGAAGAATGGCAATTAATACTGCACCAATAACAAGAATCGCCAAGAATGGAAAAACTTTAAATCCCCAAGGAAGGCTCCAATGATTATCGTGCCAAACATCTTCGAAAAATTCTCCGGCAAAATTAAAATCGTCTACTTCAATGATTTCGCCATATACAGCAGCACCTTCGCTCATATGAATTTCACCACCAACGCTCACACAGTCATCATGAACAACCGCATCGGGACCTAAATATATGTCTCCACCCACGGAAACCGCCGATCCATACACCTTTCCATAAATTTTCGCATCGCCACCTACGGCTACAGCATCATCCACTTGTTCATGTTTTGAAACAACAACACTACCGCCAATTTTGACTCGGCTTTTGTCTCCAGCAAAAATTATTGATCCCAACATTAAAATTGGTATAAGTAATAAACTAATCTGTTTTGTTAAGTGTCCCACGGGATACTCCTAATTAAGTTGTGAATTTTCGTATTAAAACACCATTGGGACAAGATCGATGAAGTTTTGTTGTCTACAATAATCCATCAATTCTTGCGAATACACCGAAATCCAATGGCAGGATAGGTTCCTGTTGGTGCAGTATGGTATCGATACCAAGAGTATAGATGTCCAGCATCATTATTAAATGCACCACCGCGCCGAACCCGATTGGTGACGGTAGTGTCATAATAACTATCTGTCCATTCCCAAACATTTCCGGCCATATCATATACGCCAAATACACTTTTTCCAGCTGATATACCAACCGCCTGAGTTACATCCAGACAACCATAATGGTTTGCCTGTTCGCAAGTTGGGTTTTCATTTCCCCATGGGAAATCATACCCGGTGTTTCCGCGAGCAGCCATTTCCCATTCATATTCGTCTGGGAGATTTAACCCATAATGTGCCGCAAACAAATAGGCTCCAAACCAGGTTACCATTACTACAGGATGATTATCAAATCCATCATCAACAATAAATTCACCGATAAGGTAATTAATTTTACATTCATCAGTCTGCATATCAAGTAGAGTGTACGTCCCCGCTGTGTTATTTGCATCACCAGTATAATATCCAGATACAACATCACTCGAAACAGTAATTTCACCTACCGATATAGCTTCTTCTAAATATTTGGTATACTGAGCATTGGTGACTTCATATTTCATTATTTCGAAACTATAACTAATATGGTTTGGAGTATCCCCTTCACCATAGGAGAAATACCCAGAGGGAACAGTAATAAAATTAAAAGATTCTACTACCACGATAATTACAGATTCCTTTACAAAATCGTAGTCATCGCTTACAGTTACCTCAACCGAATATCGACCTGGAACATTAGGAGCTTGCCAGATGACAGAATCGCTTTTTGATCCACCAATAAATGCACCGTCAATGGAGCTCCAGGAATAGGACAATTTGTCGTCATCCGCATCGGATGCCACACAAATAAGCGTGGACATATCATATGTATTTATACGATCTGGTTGTGCAGAAATTTTATCAACTACCGGTGGAGTATTTAATAGTTCACAGCCTGTATTCAGTAATAGGATTACAAATAATATAACGGTGGTTAAGAAGCTGGATCGAAATTTTTCCATAGGTTATGATTTATCCATTTGAGTGTACATACACTAAAATTTACACCAGAATTATAGTTAAGGTTTTCATATAATACATTCTATATCGTTTTAGGCTATTTTGTGTCTCAGGGCCCTTAGTACAATGCATTATTGTGGAATATTTTGTATCACTGCTTTTCGAATAAATCCTCTTTTTTAACTGAAATCCTTATCAAGTACCTTATGTCTCCGCTTATTTTACCACGTATATCTTCAATTTTATCATCAGTTATTCTATAATAAAATGTAGCATCACCAATATAATCCAACTTATTTGTCAGAAATTTTTTGTGTATAACCAAATCATTAATATATTCAATTTCACCATTTCTTTCACCTACACGAATGTAGTATAAATTGAAATCACCAATTTTTTCAATCGTATTCTCATAGATTAGATCATATTTTATTTTAAAATTGCCGATTTTTGATAATCGATAATATTGATCATATTCCAAAATAGTAGTTCCTTGCAATAATCTATTATGATGACCCGATGTAATATATTTATATACCATATTCCCTAAGGACCTATGTTCCAATTCCGATATTTCTCCTTTTGGTGTGAGATGAATAATGTATAATGAATCTGATAGAACAAATTCTTCAAGATGGCCATCCATATTCACAAAAATCTCTAAAATTTGCGTGTCATGACCTATTAATGAATCCGACATTATAAAAATGAATAAAACCAAAAATATCAATGACAAATTATTCCAGCTTTGTTTACACTTATTACACCATACATTTAACATTATACTACTCCATTTTCTGTATTATCTGGACAAAACTAAAACCAATTAACTATCTAAATTTATATTAGTTCATTCCTCATTCTAATTTATCTATTTTATCTATGTGTATCAAATATTTGAATTTCCACTATTTTTACTATTTCATTTAATTCGTCAGTGGAATTACCAAAATAATATAAAATCTATGATATATGCTATATTCGGACCTCAAGGTCAAGTATTCGTATATTACTGTTTTTATTAGCCTTATGTGCTTTTCGTCACATACCTATTAATTAATTCAATCTAATATCGCACTCAGAATTTTAACTAATAGATTGGTTTAGTAGTATGAATATTCGAAATACAAAAGGATTCACATTAATCGAACTCATTATGGTAATTGTTATCCTTGGGATACTGTCGACAGTTTTGGTTCCAAGATACTTTAATTTCGCCGAGGACGCGCATAAGGCTTCTGTGGACTCTTATATCGGTAATTTTAAATCATCCTTGTTTATGTACGCTGCCGATCGAATCTTAGATGTAGGTACTCGTTCTTATCCAGATGCTGATGAATTTGAGAATACAGCCGGATTACAAATGGGGCTAATTTTTGACGAAATACCATCTTTCTGGACCATTGTTCCTTCCGGGACTGATGCAGTTATCTTTGAATATGAGCGGACAGAACCCACAACACAGGTTCGTTATACATGTAACGGATCGGATGTATATACAATGGAATTAATTCAAGGACCAACTTATATAATGAATGCTCTATAGAAAGATTAAGACAGGCAAAAAAAAGGGCGATAATATCGCCCTTTTTTTTGAAAGATTGTGGGCGATGGCAGGCTCGAACTGCCGACCTCTGCCGTGTGAAGGCAGCGCTCTGACCAACTGAGCTAATCGCCCAAAATCAATTTTCAAAGATCAATTGCAAATGATTATCCATTCATTATCGTAAAGCCTTTTAGACTGCTATTGGCGAAGTTGCCTGTCCCGTACACCGAAACCGTAAGGTGTCGGGAAGCTAATCGCCCATTGTATGACAAGGGTTTGTACCTGCAATTTACCCGTTGTAAAATATGGAAACAATAACGTGAATATGACCAAAAATCTTTCAATCAATTACATTGAAATTGTGAATGAATATTTACTCATTGCCTGGAATGGCGGTGAAGAAAGTATGATTTTACTAAAAGCACTTAGAGATAATTGTCCGTGTGCTCATTGTTCTGGTGAAGTGGATGCTTTGGGAAATATTTATATCGGACCTCATAAACAATTAAAAGATGAAAATTACATTCTTCGTTCCATTGATCAAGTTGGTCATTATGCATTGAAACCTATTTGGCAGGATGGTCATAATAACGGACTTTATACGTATAAACTATTAAAGCACATTGCCAATTTTGGAGCTGAAAAATAAGTAGAGGCGTACATAATACGCCTCTGGCTATAAGGCAGTTTTATTACAAATATCCCAATTGTTCAATTTTTAGTAGAATATCCTGAACCAATACTTCTGGATCGGTTGCGGAGGAATTGATGACTATTTCAGCATTTTCAGGTCCCTCATAAGGATCACTGATACCCGTGAATTCCTTGATAATTCCCTGACGTGCTTTCGCATATAAGCCTTTTACATCCCGCTCTTCACAAACGGAAAGAGGCGTATCTACAAACACTTCAATGTATCCACCTAATCCCGATATCAGTTCGCGATTAAATCGTCTATCGTCACGATACGGAGCGATGGGAGCACACACAGCAATACCACCATTTTTGGTGATTTCACTTGCTACATATCCAATGCGTCTGATGTTCAATGAACGATGCTCTTTTGTAAAACCCAGTTCGCTGGACAAATGGGTACGGACGATATCACCATCCAATAATGTTACAGGTCGACGACCGTCTTCCAGCAATTTTACCATTAAACCATTGGCAATTGTAGATTTTCCACTTCCTGAAAGACCAGTAAAGAAGATCGTAAATCCCCGTTTATTTAAAGGCGGTTGTGATGCCCGTAATTCTTCAACAACATCTGAATATGAAAACCATTTCGGGATATCCAATCCCTTTTCTAATCGACGTCGAAGCTCCGTTCCTGAAATACTTAATGTGCGTGCACCTTCAGGTACTTCATCAATAGCGCGGTATTCTGCACGATCCTCTACATAAACCATGAGTTTGAATGGAACCATTTTGATTCCTAATTCTTCTTCATGTTTCTTTAACAATTCCTGGGCGTCATAGGGTCCATAAAATGGATTTCCGCTACTATCGTTTCCGGGACCTGCATGATCACGACCTACAATAAGAAAATTACATCCGTAATTTTTTCGTATTATTGCGTGCAATAATGCTTCCCGTGGTCCTCCCATGCGCATTGCTAATGGCAGTAAACTTAAACTGGCAGTTCCAGTCGGATATTTGTCTAACACCTTTTCATAACAACGAACACGCGTAAAGTGGTCAACATCGCCTTGTTTAGTCAATCCAACAACCGGATGGATCAATACATTAGCTTCCAATTCTTTCGCAGCGCGGAGTGTGAGTTCAACATGGGCGCGATGCATGGGATTTCGAGTTTGAAACGCGACAACTTTATCCCAACCGTGCTTTTTGAATTGTTCTCGTAATTCAGCAGGAGTATGTCTCAAAAGTTGATAGTCATAGTGTTTTGGCAGTGAAATTCCTTCAAGATTTCCACCGACGTAAACAGGATTAGAATAATTCAATAAATAATTAACGGCGGGATGTAGATCATCCGTTGTCTCAAATACTTTTTCAGCTTCAACAGATAAATCTGGAGTCCAGATATCCTCAACGTCAAGAATGGAAAGGGCGAGTCCTTCCTTATCCCTGAGAACCAACTTATCTCCAACGGACAATTGATCGGCTAATTCATGAGTAATATCTAATGTGATGGGTATAGACCATAATACGCCGTTTGCCAATCGCATATCATTTAAGACAGATTCATAATCTGATTTATTTAAAAAGCCTTTTAAAGGTGAAAACCCTCCGTTGAGAATCAACTCTAAATCACATACTTGACGATCATTTAATGTCCAAGAAGGATATGATATTGCTGATTTCTTAATTTCTTCAGCACGATCTTCGGATGCCATCAATTGCGTTAATGCACCACCGTGGGGTACAATTAAATCTGAGTTCACGGTTTTCTCCTTTGTAATGAAAGGTTTTAATCAAATTAAAATATAGATAGTAAAATTAGAGGTGAATGCCTACAAAAATATAGATTTATCCGTGTTCTATTTGCTTGTCACAAAAAAGCAGTCAATAAAGTATTAGTAGACTATTCAATAATGATACTGAAAGTTCAAGCTACCTTTTTAAAGAATTTCAAATATATGTGTAATAACTTTATTCCTATCGTATTATGACTGAACAAACTCCACCTCTTATTAAATGCCAGGATGTATCCTATAATATTAATGGGAATTCCATTTTGGATTCCATTAGTCTGGAATTTCAATTCAAATCATGGACAGGTATTCTAGGTCCGTCCGGTTCAGGGAAATCAACATTCTTACGATGTCTGAATCGATTAATCTCATTTTCCGACGGATCCATTACGTACCACAACAAACCTATTGAATCATATCCGCCAAGTAAATTGCGGAAAAAGATCTGCCTCATTCAACAAAAACCTCTCATGATTCCAGGAAGTGTTAGAGAGAATCTGACGGTTGTTAAAGATTGGGATCCTGAGTTTAAAACAACCAATAGTTTATTAGAAAAAACCTTGAATCAAGTGGGTTTACAGGCATTAATCCTCGATCAAGATGCACGATCGCTTTCCAGTGGCGAACAACAACGAATTTCCCTTGCCCGTGGACTCCTTAATAACCCCGAGGTTTTATTGCTTGACGAACCTACTTCCAATTTGGATCCCCGCCTGGCTCGTCAAATTTTAGACACTATCCAATCCCTGGCTTTTGAAAATAATCTCACTATAATTATGGTATCCCATGATCATTCTCTCTTAAAAAAATATGCCACTGATGTGGGTATCATGATTAATGGTAAACTAATTGAAACTGGCCCACCTACCATTTTGGACCATCCTCGCGAACATGATTCCATACAATTTTTAATGAAAGAACCTTCGTGAAACAATCGTTCTACATGATTTCCTGGACAGACGTATTTGTTTCTCTGGTTCTTATTGGAATAACAATTGTTTTATTAAAATGGTGGAAAATTGGTTTAACAAAATCTCTTATGTGGGGAACTGTTCGCTCATTTGTCCAATTGACAATTATGGGATACGTATTAACCTTTTTCTTTCAACAACACCATTGGACATTTATGGTAGGATTATTACTTCTTATGTCCCTCATTGCCAGTTATGAAGGAAATCGAAGAAGTAAAGATCATCCCATTCCTCATTATTTTCTGATTTTATTTGGCGCATTAGTATTCACGCAGATAGTTGTGTTAGGTGCAATTCTTCAGTTCATTCTAAATGTGGAACCTTGGTACTATCCATATGCCATGATACCTATTGCAGGTATGATCATTGGAAATGCTCTCAATTCCATCACATTGACTGTAAATCGCTTTGTGGCTGAAATGGAACACCGTGAAGCTGAGATGGAAATGATGTTATCATTGGGTGCCCCCATACGTGCTGTTGCACAGAATTCCATACGAGCGGCCATCAAAGCAGCATTGCTTCCTGTTTTAAATTCTATGATGATGGTGGGATTAGTACAGATTCCGGGAGTAATGACAGGACAAATTCTGGCAGGGATTGATCCCTTGATCGCAGTCAGATATCAAATTATGATAATGTATATGTGGGTTACATCTGCAGTCATTGCAGATATTTTAGTGCTGACGTTTATTTACAAACAGTTTTTCACGTCTTCAGATCAGATAAATTATACATTTTTCCGAAGAAATTCGAAATAGCGCACTACTTTCCGGAATTAGATAAAAGACGATCCAATTCTAAATCCGGGCGCCTCAATATACGTTGCACAACAGGGTTAGGATCAAACCCTAACCGTTGACCGGCTAGTGTAATATCAAGAATAATATGATTCATGGCGATTTCTGTGATCGCTTGGTTCTGCGTCCAGATTGATCGACTGTCATCGGTGTCAATAGCACTACCCATCACGGTAATTTTCTGATCCGCCACTAAAATAGTTTTTGGGTGCCACACTGCTTCTAAATCACTTTGCTTTAAATTGTAAGTTACTGTTTCACCAAATTTTCGACTTAGTTCACAAAAAGAAAATAGGGTCACCTCTACTCCCCGTTTTTCCGCATTTTCCAATTCATTTTCTACGGATTCAATTTCTTTTGCCCAGGCACTTAAAAATACTTTGTTTTTTGCATTAATAATCACCTCGCGCATTTTAATTATCAAATTGCGATATCCATGAACGTGCCAAAAATCAAAGGCTTCATCATCCGTTTCAAGGCTGTCCAAGGCAGAGGTTAATCCCATAATACGATCAGTGTGCAAATGGCTTAAATGTTCGATCAGAGAAGAAGCGGATAATGGAACATAACGTTTTGGATTATCGCCGATTGAATTGACTATTCCCATTGACTCAAGCCGTGATAGAACGGAATATATTGCTGAGCGGGGTATTCCGGATTGAGTACTAATTTCGTATCCTGTGGAGGGCGAATTTTTCAATAGTGTCAGATATGCTTTACTTCCATTTGAGGATAATCTGAATTCTTGTAATATATCTATTATTGCTTTTTCATTGCTATTGCTCATAGCTTCATCCCACTCCATTTGGCTTAGATAAAATTGGATTATTTGTCTTGGGGAATCCAGTAAAAACCATTAATATCATCTTTAGTAACTCACAAGTGAGTCACTAAAAGTTAACACTAATATTTCTCACATACATGCGGAAAATTACATCAACTACAATTCTTGTTATAGCGGTTACCTCGCAATTGTTCTCTATAAACCCACCTGATTGGGCAAAAGATGTAACCTGGTATCAAATTTTTCCTGAGCGCTTTTATAATGGAGATCACGCAAACGATCCAAAAAAGGAAAGTCTCATGGGCACTTGGCCGTGGGAGGAACAAGGTCAGTGGGACATTACTCCTTGGACGTCAGACTGGTACCAAATGCAACCTTGGGAAGTTGCTAATGGACAACCCTTTAACTACCAATTTCAAGCAAGACGATATGGTGGTGATATTCAGGGCATCATTGATAAACTCGATTATTTGCAGGATTTAGGTATAACCGCACTTTACTTAAATCCTGTTTTTGATTCTCCCTCCAGCCACAAATACGGAGCAGCCTATTATCATCATATTGATCGATATTTTGGTCCAGATCCGTTGGGTGATGCAAAACTAATAGCTGAGGAAAACCCCGAAGATCCGAACACCTGGCAATGGACAGCCGCTGATAAACTATTTCTAAAGCTTATTGAAGAAGTTCATATTCGAAAAATGCGTATCATTATTGACGGTGTATTCAACCATAGCGGTCTTAC
This sequence comes from Fidelibacterota bacterium, assembly GCA_013203145.1. Classification (GTDB taxonomy): domain Bacteria; phylum Fidelibacterota; class Marinisomatia; order Marinisomatales; family JABMOV01; genus JABMOV01. The sequence continues at coordinate 2,507 of JABMOV010000077.1, read as the reverse complement.
TTTTTGGGCATTTCAGGATGTGTTAAAAAACCGTGAGGCAAGTCCCTATTTTTCTTGGTACAGCATTGAAGGTTCAGGTTTATCCGATGCATCACATATTAATGAATTCCGTGAACTCCCTGATTTTTTTGTTGGTGAAGGGCAAACACCATTTAATTACGCCTGTTTCGTAGAAGACCTTCCTGCATTTCGACAGGATGAATATGGCCCGGTTGAACCTATTCGGAATCATCTAAAATTGATTACCCAGCGTTGGATGGATCCAAATAATGATGGAGATCCTTCCGATGGTATTGATGGTTGGCGGCTAGATGTGGCAGAACGAGTGCAAATTAAATTTTGGGATTTGTTTGGATCGTGGGTAAGAGAAATAAATCCCAATGCTTATATCACCGGGGAAGTTTGGTGGGAAGACTATTGGACAAATAAACAATTTAATGCTGCTCCCTGGTTGACTAATGGTCGTTTTGACGCCGTCATGAATTATCGTTTTACCGATGCAATGTACAGATTTTTTATTGACGACAATACAGCTATTACTGTTGATGAATTAGATAAACAATTACAATCAGCTGTCCAAGATTATGGTGAAGAAGCCGCTTTTGCTTTACAAAATCTGCTGGGTAGTCATGACATGGAGCGCCTAGCCTCTGCAATTATAAATCCTGATCGCTGGGTTGACCATGGCAATAATTTGCACTGGAATAAAGAATTTGACATTCGAAAACCCACACTTCAAGAACGCGAAACCCAAAAAGCCATTCTTGCTTTTCAATTCGCCTATATTGGTGCTCCCTATATATATTATGGTGATGAAGCTGGAATGTGGGGAGCCGATGATCCCGATTGTCGAAAACCCATGCTATGGCCAGAGTTCAATTACGATTCTGAAATAACCCATCCCTGCGACACCGACAAAGATTGTAATTACTCTCGACCCCATGACAGTGTAGAATTTGATCCCAATTTATATAATTATTATCAATCCTTGATTTCTTTGAGGAATAATAATGTCTCCCTGCGCCGTGGCTCTTACGAGACAATCCATTCAAAAAACAATGTATTTGCTTTTAAACGTGAATACCAAGATGAAGTGGTTTTGGCACTATTTAACCCTTCAAAAAGTGAAATAAAGATACCCAAACATTTGCTTGAAGAAACAACATCTCCCTGGAAAATTATTTTTTCATCAACGACTTCTAAGGATATGATAATATTACCTCCAAAATCTGGAAAACTATTTAAACGGACAGTTTCATGAATATGAAAAACTATTTTTCTATCGTTTTAACTCTCATAATTGCTCAAACAGTTTTTGGGGGGATAACCGGTAAAATTGCCGGTCAAGTCATTGATGCAGAAACCGGCGATGCCATGATTGGTTGCAATATTCTTATTGAAGGGACCAGTCTTGGTGCCGCAACCGATTTCGACGGTAATTATTATATCCTCAATATTCCACCTGGAAAAGTCGCAGTAAAGGCGATGATGATTGGATATTCAACAATACGGATGACCGATGTTGAAGTAGCAGTTGACCTCACATCCCAAGTTGATTTTGCGCTTTCTACTGAAGTTATTGAAGGCCAGGAAATAACCGTGGTAGCTGAGAAAAAAATGATTAATAAAGATCTCACCGCTTCAACAGCAATAATCAGTTCTGAAGATTTCGAATTATTACCTGTTACTGAAATATCAGAAGCGCTTGAAATGCAGGCCGGCTACGTAGATGGTCATTTACGTGGTGGACGAAAAGGAGAAGTTGCATATTGGATCGATGGCGTGCCTGTAACTGACGTTTATGATGGCGGTACAGTTGTGGAAATCAATAAAAATGCCGTTGAAGAAATGCAATTGATCTCTGGGGCATTTAATGCTGAATATGGTCAGGCCATGAGTGGCATTGTCAATATCGTGACCAAAGATGGTTCCAATGATTTTGGTGGAAATGCTTCGATATATAGTGGTGATTTTGTGTCACAACACAATGATATTTTTATGAATGTAGATGAAATTGATATGCTATCTACACGCAATATTGAAGGTAGTATTGAAGGTAGTATAATTCGCGACAAATTATTCTATTATATCAATGGACGTTACATCCATTATAAGGGAATCTATGAAGGTCAACGACGGTATAAACCACATTCGCTAGTGTTAATAGATCAAGATACTTCATTGAATTATCAAACCCATATTGTTGGGTCAGATTGGGTGAAAGATTCATCTCTTGTGTCTGAGATACTAGGACCCAATGCGGCTGCTTACTTTGATACTGTATACGCATTATTACAAAGTGCTCATCCAGATCCAGCCGGTGACAATGAATATGTACCGATGGATTGGAATGAAAAATTATATGGACAATTAAAATTGGTATACAAGCTCTCCCCTCTATCTAAAATCAAATATACTATCATCAATGATAACGTAGATTATCAGGAATATGACCGTGCATATAAGTATAATCCAGATGGAATTTTAACACGAAATCGTAATGGGCT
>JABMOV010000076.1 GCA_013203145.1 Fidelibacterota bacterium | reverse complement strand
TTGTTGGCCGGTGCAGCAGTGGGTGTTGGCAGTGATGCCATTGAAAGAGCGATTGAACTAGCCAATGCTGAAGTTGATGTGATAATTATTGATACAGCACATGGGCATTCCAGGGGCGTATTGAAAACCATTCAAGAAATCAAATCGATTGTAGGTGATGTGCAAGTAATTGCTGGCAATGTTGCAACGGCAGATGGGACAAAAGCGCTCATTGACGCAGGAGTAGATGCTGTAAAAGTCGGTATTGGAGCTGGAGCCAGTTGCACAACACGGATAATTGCAGGAGTTGGTGTCCCTCAATTATCTGCAGTAATGAATTGTGTTGATGAAGCAAGAAAACACAATGTTCCTGTAGTTGCAGACGGTGGTATCCGTTATAGTGGGGATATTGCAAAATCTTTGGCAGCAGGGGCAAATACTGTTATGTTAGGCAGCCTTTTAGCCGGTATGGATGAAAGCCCGGGTGAGTCAATACTATTTGAAGGTCGTCAATACAAGTCATACCGTGGAATGGGTTCCATGGGAGCGATGCAAAAGGGTAGCGGTGATAGATATTTCCAGGAGGGGGCGGAAGCAACAAAATTAGTCCCAGAAGGAATTGAAGGTATGGTGCCATTCCGTGGAATGGTGCGCAGTACAATTCACCAGCTTATTGGAGGTATACGGTCATCCATGGGGTATTGCGGTGCAAAAGGAATTGAAGAATTTGGGAAAAAATCAGAATTTGTACAAATCAGTGCCGCAGGTATAAAAGAAAGCCACCCTCACGAAGTGCGTATCGTGAAGGAGGCTCCTAATTATCAAGTCTCAGAAAAATGAACTAAGACAGTGTATTAACGTGTTTTGTAAGTCTGGCTTTTTTACGGGCAGCGTTATTCTTATGAATTAAATTAGCGCTTGCCATTTTATCGACGAAGCTAACCGCATCACGATAAGGCTTTTCTACCTTTTCAGCTTCAGTTGTACTAAACACAGTTTTCATCAATGTGCTCATACGCGATAAATTTGTAATATTCCGTTCACGACGTTTAATATCCTGGCGCTCACGTTTAATCTGTTGTGGATGTCTATCCATTTAAGTGTATTCCCTTAGTTTTTAGCCGCGAAATTTATTTCATAGATTCTTACAAATCAACGAATAAACTTAGAGGGAGCAATGATATTTAATTTACAAGGGTTCGTCAATGCATCGAAACTTGTATCAACAGAATAATCAATGATCTTATTATGAAGTGTTATGATATAATTTTACATGATTGTAGATGTTTTTTAAGCTGTCAGATGGCTAAACCTCATGATCGAATAAAAAAACTAAATTTATCATTAGTAAAAAAGATAGTGATTTGGAATTTGAAATAAGATATAATGATATTATTTTCAGCCATGAGTAAAATAGAACTTTTGCAATCTGTTCCGTTATTTGGCGATTTAAGTGAAAGCTCCATTTCAAAAATTGCCGATCAAATGATCCTTCGCTCTTACTCCAAAGGCCAGATGATTCTTATGGAAGAAAGCTCTGGTGAAACATTTTTTGTTTTGGGTAAGGGGGCTGTGAAAGTCACTCGAATGAGTGACGATGGTCGTGAAGTGATTCTAGCAATGTTAGGAGAAGGGGATTTCTTCGGTGAAATGTCTCTACTTGATGGTGAAGGTCGTTCTGCAAACATTGTTGCCATCGAAGATTCTGAATCCCTAACAATTAAGCGAAGTGAATTTCTTGCCATTTTAGAGAATTATCCAAAAATTGCTATTAATCTGCTAGAAGAACTCACAAGCCGTTTACGGAGAAGTGATCAACAGATTGAGAGTTTGTCGCTTAGCGATGCTGAGCAAAGAATTTCTATCACTCTAATCCGTCTTGCTGAAGAACTTGGTACCATTAAAAGTGGAGCTGTTACTATTCGCAACCTGCCATATCAACAAGATATTGCTAACATGGCTGGAACATCCCGGGAAACAGTTTCTCGAACCTTAAAACTTTTGATGGAAAAAGGTTTCCTTAAACGAGATGGAAAAGCTTTGATTATAAAAGATTTTGCGCTGTTTAGACGGCAATTCACTTAACCAGACACCAACAATAATCTATGACCAACTCTATTCTGGAAGGTATTCTGGAAAACGATCATCGTATCCTTTCTCGATTTATCAGTCAGATTGAGTTCAATAATGCTGTCTCGGAAGATTTACTCATCGAAATGCATCAATACACTCATAAGGCAATTCGAATTGGTATTACAGGTCCACCTGGGGCTGGTAAAAGCACATTGGTTGATCAACTTATTCAAGTATTAAGAGAAGACAATAAATCAGTAGGTGTAGTTGCTGTCGATCCCACCAGCCCATTTTCTGGCGGAGCTTTATTGGGTGACCGCGTCAGAATGAATCGTTTTATCTGGGATGAAAATGTATTCATCCGAAGTATGGGGTCTCACGGAGATTTAGGTGGTCTTGCTAAAAAAACACAAGATGTTGGTGATGTATTGGCGGCTAGTGGTAAAGATATTGTCATTTATGAAACCGTTGGAGTAGGCCAGGGTGAGCATGATGTTGCAAAAGCAGTGGATATCACTGTTGTTGTACTTGTGCCTGAGTCTGGTGATGAAATTCAACTCATGAAAGCTGGTTTGATTGAAATCGCTGATTTCTTTGTCATTAATAAATCGGATAGAGACGGTGCCGGACGATTGGCAACTATGCTTAGAAGTATACTTCATTCTTTTTCGAAGGAAGACTCTGTATGTCCGCCAGTCATGAATACTGTTGCGGCAAAAGGAGAAGGCATCTATGAGTTTAAAAAAGAATTAATGAGCCACTTAGATGTCATGAAGGAAAAGGGTATTTACGAGGAAAAACTACTGCAACGTCACCGGGATCGAGTACATACTCTTGTTCAGGAACGATTATTGAATGAATTCTGGACATCAGAACGCATGAAACATCTTGAGGCGCAAACTGAATCACTTGATTCAATAAAATCATCGCCCTATGAAATTACTCATTCACTTTTGGATGTGAATAATGGTGGATAAATCTGAGAGGGACGATATGTCATTTTTACAACATCTTGAGGAACTTAGATGGCGGCTTGTAAAAAGTATTTTATCCATCCTGGTTGGTGCCGGCATAACTTTTATTTTTATTGATATGATTATTGATCTTCTTATTGCACCGATTCATAATACATCAACCGAGATGAGTTTGCAGGTCCTAACCGTACAGGGCATGTTTATGGTGAGATGGGGATTGGCGCTTATCGGTGGCGGTATTCTTGCGATTCCAGTTCTAACATACCAAGTTTGGCGTTTTATTGCCCCTGGACTGTATGGCACTGAAAAAAAATATATCGTTCCGTTGATTATCTCAACTTTCCTTTCTTTTTTGTTGGGTGTCGTTTTTGCCTATTTGGTAATTATTCCATTTTCACTAAACTTTTTTGCATCACTAGGAACTGGAACAATAGAAAATAATGTATCTATTAACTATTATTTAAGTTTTGTGAGTTGGGTAATGGTTGGAACGGGAATGATCTTTGAACTACCTGTTATATCATTCATTTTATCGGTATTTGGATTATTGAGCCCTAAACTAATGAGAACATTTCGTCGTCATTCAATTGTAACGATTATGATTCTGTCTGCGATTATTACTCCACCTGATCCTGTAAGTTTGGTAATCATGGCAATACCATTGATGATTTTATACGAAATCAGTATTGGTGTTTCTTGGACAGTTTTACGAAGAAAAATGCCCGTTGGGGACAAATTGGAAGCGAAGTAAATTTACACGTGTCACAGTCAATAATAACTCTAAAGACTATCACCGAACCTATTCTTGATGATTTGAAAATATTTCAATCAGAACTTGAAGATGCATTGCGATCTGAGGTTCGACTCATCAACACAATTGCAAAATATATTTTAAAACACAAGGGCAAGCATTTTCGACCGATTCTAACCATTTTATCATCACGGGTATGTGGTGAACCGACCATAAACAGCTATAGAGCTGCAGCAATGATAGAAATGCTCCATGTAGCTACTCTTATTCATGATGATGTGGTTGATGATGCAACGTTGCGACGTGGGTGGCCTTCAGTAAATCGTGTCTGGAAAAATAAACTTTCTGTTCTTATGGGTGACTTCATACTTAGCAAAGCTCTCATAAATATGATAGGGCTAAAAGATTTTGATGCTCTAGGCGTTATCTCAAAGACAGCTGAAGACCTAAGTGCTGGAGAAATTCTACAAATAGAAAAAATATTTAGAAGAACGATGACCGAGGAAGTCTATTTCACAATGATTTATCAGAAAACGGCTTCATTGATTGGGGCAAGTTGTGAATTGGGAGCTATTACGACGACTAAAAAGGAAAATGATCGGGTAGCCATGAAAACCTTCGGGGAAAAACTTGGTACGGCATTTCAAATAAAGGATGATCTGTTTGACTTATTGGGATCTGAGAATGAAACAGGAAAAGATCATGGAACGGATGTGAAGAAAAACATGGTTACATTGCCCATCATCCATAGTTTGCGAAGTCTCAGTAAATCAGATTCAAGGCGTTTGACATCATTGTTGAGAAAAAGAAAAAAAACAAAAAAGGTTCTCTTGGAATTAACCGGGTTGGTAGACATTGGTGGAGGATTTAAATATGCCATGGATAAATTAGATGAATTTTCCAATCATGCTCTTGATGCAATAAGTCCTTATTCTGATTCACCCTATAAACAATCATTAATGGATTTGATCGCATTTAACGCTCAACGCACTAAATAGAATCTATTGCGAATTCTTGTAATCAGGTTTAGTTCAATTGGGGATATAATTCAATGTACATCACCATTGACTAGTATAAAAAACGCCTACCCAGATTCCGAAATAGATTTTCTTACATTATCACATTTTAAATCAATTTTAGACGGACACCCCTCGATTAAAAATATTCTGACGATTGATCAGACTGCATCAATCAAAGTTTTACGCGATCTTGGAAAATCACTAAATGAAAATAAATATGACATACTAATCGATTTGCACGGATCCTTACGGTCAAAAATTGTTAGTACCTTTGTTCGATGCAAAAAGAAATTCCTTCAGAAAAAGCCAAGATGGAAAAGAATGCTCCTGAAAGAATTCCATATTAATACATTTGATGGATCGTACAATTATAAACAGTTGCTTCATCAGACCTTTCATGAATTAATTCCCGTCACCGATACTTACCCAAACACATCATTAAAATTGAATGATGATGAAATGGATAGTTCTGATGTATTTTTTGAGTCATTTGGAATTAAGTCACCATATACGGTGATCATTCCTGGCGCAGCTTGGTCAAACAAGGAATGGAGTCCTGAGAGTTATTCAAAAGTTATCAGTAATCTTATTAATGATAAGATTCAGTTTATAATTCTTGGGTCAGAAAAAAATAGAATTTGTGATAATATTGATAGCACTCATCCATCTGTAATTAATCTAAAGGGAAAAACTTCGTTACGTGACTCTATGAGGATAATCGCAAACGCGAACAATTGTATTGGTAGTGATACAGGGTTAATCCACGCAGCAGAAGCATTCGGAATCCCTGTCATTTCAATTAATGGCCCGACGAATAAAGAAATGGGAGCTGGCGTGCAATTACCCAAATCAATAAATGTTGAGAATGAAAATGTTTGGTGTAGACCTTGTTCTCAAAATGGCAGTAGACCTTGTTATCGCAGCAAGCAATTTTGCATGGAAAGCATTTTGGTTAACCAAGTGCTTAACGGATTTAACCTGATAGCGAAATCATGAAAATATTTTTCATTCTCATATACAATTTTATTCTTTATCCCTTGCTGTTTGTCACCGCCTTCATTGGAACTTTATTTCATAAGAAATTGAGAGAGGGG
>JABMOV010000075.1 GCA_013203145.1 Fidelibacterota bacterium | reverse complement strand
ATAGTATAAGCAGCTGTAGTAAGACCAGCCCACTCTGTACTATTGTGGCCAGTGGGAATCGGATCTCCATTTCGATAATGGGTGACTTTTAGGTTCTCTGCCATCCACCACTGATCGCCGATTTTGACTGTTTGGTATTCATTGCCGTCTATGTCAGTCATCGTTCCGGTTTCATGTGTATTCCAACCGCCCAAATGGTATAGGGAATCTATTTCTTGATAAGATAAGGCGCGATTATAAATATGGATATCATCAATTATTCCATCCAAAAATGGCCAAGATCCAGAGTTAACATGCGCTCCAATATGTATATCATTATTGTAAAGATAAGAAATTGGACCATTGAAAGGAATTTCAGTTTTTAGTTCACCATTAATATACAGACCAATGCCTGAACCATTGTACACTCCCGCGACATTAAACCAACTATTAACTGGAATATTTTCCAAACTATATCGTGCAACTATACGGTCTTCGTTAGCTGGAAATTGTATATCAATTCCAACAGAATCTTGTTTTACCCAGATCGCCCATCCACCCGGAGCATGATTACTAACAAACGCCTGATAACTTGAATATTCAGATAACAATGCAAATATAGAAACTGTCAATTGTTCTGTGGGTTGTAACGAAGGATCATACGGTACTTGTATATAATCATCTACCCCGTCAAAACTATAAGCACTATTAGTATTCCCAAATCTGTCTGTAGTTAAAATAGCGCCATTTACATTGCCATCATTTTCATTTCCGCTTTCATCATTAGCATTGCCGTTGAAGGGGTAGTAGGCTATCAAGCTGGTGTCCAGGGAAGCCGCAAGGAATAAGTTACGGATGTCATCTACAGATAAAATATCATCATAAATCCTGATATCATCAAGTTTCCCTTTAAAAAATCCTCCAACAGTTCCGTTGTATAAAGTCTCGTCGTGTGCCCCAATCCCCGGATACATATCGTTGGCGAAGTCACCATCCTTGACGATAGAATGACTTATAACCATATTTGTATCTATATAAACATCTGAGATCTCATTTATTCGGTCAAACGTAATAGCGAATAATTGCCATATCCCGGGAATTATAGAAGCAACTGGCGTCATATAATTTTCATCTCCTGTGGTTCCATCCTGTATCTGAATATGAATTTTATTTTCAATGTTATAAACAATACTCCATCTAGGATCCCAACCTGGTGATTGATAAAACCTTGACATGATCACACCGGTCTCGGATGCACCAATATCGACATTTAACCAGAATGTGATCGTTTTTTGATCGGTAGAATTGATATTGAATACATCATCCAATGGTAGATGAATATAGTCATCAGTCCCGTCGAATGAATAAGCCTGATCGTCAATTCCATATCTATCGGCAGTCGGTGTAACACCAATTGGAATGCCGTGCAAGCCATTGCCACTTTCGTCGTTGGCATTACCATTGAATGGGTAGTGGGCGACAAGTCCTTCGTTGGTCTGAAGATCCCAGCCACCAAAATGGTAGAGGGAGTCCACATCCTCAGCAGTCAACAAACCGTCAAAAATATATACATCATCTACTTTCCCAGATAAGTATTCGCCTCCATAATTCAACCGCCCAATATATAGAGGTGAATTCCCTGTTTGACGCGGTTCATTGACAACTATTTCTTCAATCATTTCATTATTGAAATAGAATTGATGAACATTGCCATCATAGATACCAGCTATATGATACCAATTATTGGGGTGAAGTGAAGTTTCGTAACTAATTTGTGTATGCACACCTGATGTAGTATAAACATACCAGTAAAACTTATAGGTGCTATCTCCGATCCAATCTAATCTTAAATAATAACTACGATCAGGATCACCCAAGTACTGATCATCTTTATTTAAAATTCGACCTTCTGCCGGACCACCACTATCGGGGGCTTGATAAAAAAGACTGAATGAAATTGCTTCTGCAGATTCAAGGGATGTTGAATTAGAAATTTCAATATAATCGTTATCGCCATCAAAACTGTATGCAGAATCCCCATTACCAAATCTATCTGACGTAAGGGTTGCACCATAAACAGTGCCATTATTCCCATTTCCGCTTTCATCACTGGCATTGCCGTTGAAGGGGTAATAGGCAATGAGACCAGATTGACTATAAATAGTCGCCATAATAAAAACCTGTATCACAAAAAATATTCTCATGAGTTTAGTGCCTCCTGTGTAAATATTATTTTACAGGAAAATCGTTACATTGCAGAAAATTTATAAATTATTATTTACGATTCATGTAGTGAGCATTTACTTTTCGATCTTTAGTCCACTCATTACTATCCCAATATTCAATGTTTCGAAAATAATTAATTAATTCAGGATCATTTAGCTCCAATGGCTTCCGATCAGGGAAATATTCATCATAGTACGTGTAATATTTATCGCAAATATCGACCATCTTTGGTTTAAACTGATTATCGAATTCATATATCACACAAACAAAAATAATTCCATCATTCTTGGTAGTAATCGGATAATCGTTCGATATTTTTACTTCAAATTTTTCATTTATTGATACTAGTTTGGTTCGATCATATTGAGAAGGCTTATGGTAGTGCGTCAGAGGGAATTTTATATAATATATTTCATTTCCCCTTTTTCTATTTTTCACTTTATAATATTCTAACATTTGTGGTGAAGAACCCTCAATTAGATATGGGTCTATGATTATCAAGATGCCCGAACGATATTCGTTATTCATACCCGTCAGAATTAATTCTTTTGTACTGTTTCCATCATAGACATTTTCAATTGCACTCAATTCGAGGTGACCCGAATGCCAGTATTCAGAAAGTAAAACACCATTATAATCCAATGTGAACACCCTGCAGGGAAATTCACCACCGGCAGAAGTTGCAACAACTTCTTTGATTCCATCACCGTCTAAATCACCAACCATAAATCCGCTGACACCAAAATAATTTGAAAATATATTGGTTCCGTATTCTACCTCGTATCCTGATTGATGTGCCCAACGTATATTACCGTTATAATCATAACAAACAATTTTTCCGGAAAGTTCATTTAGTTTTGCGTAATGATATCCAATTATTATTTCTTTTTGTCCATCACCTTCCAAGTCGGTTATTTCAGCTTTCATGGAATTCGGAAGCGACTTCCAAAGTACATAGCCATATTTATTTTTTATCGTTATTATAGTTGTATTTTTATCAAATTCAGTGCTTGTCGGCTCTGGATTTTTCACTATTCCAAACCAAAAGGCTACACTTATTAATAAAATAAAGGTCATAATGGAATAGGTTACCGAGTTAGCATAATCATGAACAAACTGACCAAAGCGGTTAACAATTGTCCGGCGCTGATTAAAAATTATATCCCGCCGCTTTAAGATTGCCTCAAAACTCTTTCCGGAAATAATCTCTAACTCCCGGCCAGGGTATTCTTGTTTAAAATTATCATAACATTTTTTTGCATGGTCAATTTGTTTTTCTGGCACAACAATGGAATTAATTCGACTAAAAAAAGCCGCTTCTACTTTGGCATCCAAGGATATTTTAGAAATAGGTTTTATCCTTCCATTTTTATCCAACGCACCCGTTACAGCAACTTCCCTGTAAATACGGGTTTCCATTGCTGCATTTTTCTTGTGCCCAACTAACCCTGTATATGCTAACAAAGCTATGCTTAGACCTAATGAACTTCCCCTCAATAGTGATAATGGTTGATCAATTGAATAATCAAGTTTTAGATACTCATCAGTTTTATAATTAAACTTATTTTTAATAAATAAGCAAACATCTTTGACCTGCTGAGCCAGGATATCATTTTCATCAATGATATGATTGGAAAAACGCACCATATCAGTTCCATACAAGGTTGAAGTCGAAACGCCCATAAGACTTAGTCTTGCAATTACTCCTGAAATGTGGTTTCCGTGATTAACTGCAAATAATCCATGGATTGACGACTTGGATGATTCAACAGCAATCATTGATTTATATTCTTGCTGTAATATTGTGAACAGATCGGAGTCTAATGTCGATTCATTAGTATTTAAAAAGTCTTGAATATCCTTATATGAAGGAGGTTCTATACTATCGTTTTTATATAATTTGTATTTTTTTGCCAATTCAACCAATCGCTGAAATTCATTAAGCCGTAAGTATGATTGACAGAGGGCAGAAACAATTTTCTTTGTTGAACGCTGATCATTGGTCTTATCTAGAAAAGATAAAGCCAGTTTCAAATCTTTTGGATTTATACAGCTTATAGATTCAGTCTCGAAGTGATTAATTACATCGTTAAGTAATAATGAAATCTGCAATCGATATGATGATTGGTTTTTTTCATTTATTGAATCGACTAATAGTGAATATAAATCAAAAATAAGTTTGAATTTAATTTCTAACCACGGAACGTTGATAATTTCCTGAAGTTTTGAATTAAATTGAGATTCGAATTCTCTGATTGAAAGCATTATTATTCTCTAACCGTGAAAGCATGAAGATTCATTTTACAAACCACAAATTCCCCCACATATATCAACATTATTGGATTGATCTTTCAAATTCTCAATCCAATTTTAATCTTCAATCATTATTTTTATCACACAGGATTCTCAATAAATCGTTTACCAATAGCCTTTCATATTAATAAAAACAGAAAAACAAGGTCTCACCCAGATTTTCAGGCATTTTGAAGCTAAAACGGTTTTGGCGAATCGGGAATATCCAATGAAGTGTATGATCGTTTATTATTGTTGCAACAATAACCTTGAAGATTCGATTTCCTAATTGACCTGTAGTCAATTTAAGGTTTAAATCTGGATCAATTCTTTCGATATATAATTTGGCATTATTGAGATTTAGTTTTATTAATAATTCGTCTATTGATAATTGATTAACCCTAAGTGTGAAAATATACTTTGGCTCTGAAATGTAAAGATTATCCGTGCATGGATTTACTTGATCCTCTTTGGGGATATGAGCTTCACCCTTTTCATCAAAAAGATAAATCTTATAACTATTCTCAGAGTAAACAATATTAAACCGGGAATCCTTATCTGCATCACCAATCATAAATAAATCAAACTCATTCATTTTTACATTATCAAAGACTCGTATAATCGCACCTTTAGCATCATTAAATAGTGTTGTTAGCTTATAATAATCAGTGTTAGAAGCATAATCGCTATCTGCTGCTAGTCCTGAATACCCAACTAATTGTTCGTCTTCCTTTTGCAGAGGATAATTCAATGGAAATCCAAGGATCTCTTCTAAAAATTCTTTATGCTTTAATTTCTTCATCTCTTACACTTTAAGTTTAAACTCAAATTTTACATTTGCAGAAAATTCCTTTTTCGCAGATTTTGCTATGTACTCAAATCGTGTTCTATACTTATCCTGATATTCGTCTTTAGCTAAATCTCGTGTGAAGATATTTTGTAAATATTCATAATAACTCAGCTTAACACCTCCATTTGATAAATCTTTCAATATCTCGTTTAGCGCGCTGAAAAAAGCGGAATATTCATTCTCATTGAGAATCCCTTTACTCAAGTATCCATTTAATAATCTTTTTTTAAGAGATGATAGTGTTTGTGATATGATTAAATCTATAGACCTATGCAATGCCGGATCTTCTTTTGGGATATTTATAATATCTGTCAGCAAAGATTTTTTTCGTGCAATAGATAATAGAGCAATGATTGAAATTGAATAATTATGTTTGTCAATTATTATTGATAAGCAGGTCTCAAGTGATTTAGTAAGGTTTTCTGATATATGTCGATGATAAACATCACTCATTTGTTCATAACCAACCATTTTGCTTTCCAGTTGACTTTTTATTATTACACCAAATTGGGATGTTTTCATTTTTATCCACTGTGGATGTTTCTTTAACAAATATTGTACACTTTCATAAAATACTTTTCCAAAGGGATCTCGGCTGGCATAGATAAGGATAGATTCTTGTTTTATTACGGAATGTATAAGCTTAGTGATTTCAACATCAAAATCACTTTCACCTAGATCAATCCTGGAAATAAAGTATTCATTTAATCGATAAAACCTACCCTGATCATCTCTGGCAAATAGTGGAGCAATAAAATCATAACATAAGTCGCGTATTTCTTCTTCGGTATCTAACCACTCATTAAAAAGATATTGTTTATATTGTAATATTTTTTGTGCCTGTTTATAAAAACAATCAACGACCTCATCAACATCTTTAAGAGTGTAAGATCCAATACAAAGTGATTTTATGAGGTGGACCCTATTGACTGCCTGCCCGCCCTTTGGGTGCAGTCGGGAACACTTTTTTTGAGATTTAAGGTGTAGTGTCAATCCTGCGGGTTTGTTCACAGTGCAGCTTTTCATTGATAGGCTTGCATTTATGTATTTTAAACAATTAAATCTTCATCCATTTAAAACCCATTATAGTGCCCAAGCACTCTTCCGTAATTCCATTAAAACAGTCGTGGGAGATGTTAAGTCGAATGTGGCTTTGAGTCAATAACGAATCCGTTATGCTAAAACTGCGATCAGGCGCTTATTCAGGACATTTCTACCCTTATCTCCTGACTAATGACCAAAATCGGCATGTAATATCCTCAATGCCCAACAAAATATTCTGAAAAACCAATAAGGTTCGAATACACCAGCCTATTTTTCAGATCCACGTTCAAGGATTACCCTACCCTTTCCTTTCCTATACCAGCCAACCATATCCATAATATCAATTGCTTAGCCAAATGTCATTTCTTTTTTTTGAGGTTTTTTATTCTGTAAGCGATGCTGGTGCAAGCCGGAAAACCCCAATTCTAACGAACTTTTTTAGACAGAAGTCTAACTTTAGTAGTCAAAATCGTTATGTTGCAAATTTACAGCAAGTTATTATCCGGAGCCTACGACAGGGTAAAAATGGAGAGAATCAGAGAATTTGGAGGATATCGTTCGTAGATCCATCGGGTTTTGACAGAAAACACGATACTAATTGGTGAATAATGTCTTTAATGTGGCCGCACACATTGTTATGTATCTATCTGGTATTGCGGTGTTTATAAAACAATCCCGCTCAGGTGAACGGGATTGGGTTGTCATGCAAGGGCGGTTGTGGGTTGGTACGCCCGACAGGATTCGAACCTGTGACCTCTTGCTCCGGAGGCAAGCGCTCTATCCAACTGAGCTACGGGCGCAAATAAGATGAAAATACCTTAAAAAAGAGATATAAATTACAGGCTCATTTCAAACTATAAAATAGTGAAGAATGTGATCTAGGTTATAATAGGATACAGATATCTTGTATACTATTCGTGTTAATAACTAAATTCTAGACAATACAGTACTGCTGTATTAACTAATTAATTACCAAATGGAGAAATAATGAAAACTTTCACAATAATGTACTTTCCCTCTTAATGATATCGGGAGTATTTATTGGATGTTCAGACGATACTGATGATCCAATACCTGTAACAGATTTAAATGTTGCAGTTGTTACAACTGCACCCGCAAATGCTACTGATGCAGCTTGGGACGAAGCTGATGCTCTTGAACTGAGCTTAGGTGACGATGCAGCGTATTCTAGTATAGCAAATGTCCTTACTGACCTTACACTCAAAGCTGTCCGCACTTCCTCAACATTGTACATTCTTGCTGAATGGATGGACAATTCAGGAACTGAAAATGTAGACAAAAACCAATGGACATATTCCGCAGCAGATGGTTGGACAAAATCTGGCAATGAAGATAGAATTTTCTTCATGTTCGATGCTGGCGATAATGGTACTGAAGGCGCTGATTGTGCTACTATGTGTCACGTCGCTGATGGTATAATGAGTACAACTGGCGGTGGTCATGTTGATGTATGGCATGGTAAAGGCGCGAGAACATTCCCTGTTGGCACCGTAGATGATAAATGGTGGGATGAGAATGGACGTGGTAGCGATTCTAAAACTGTTGGTGCATATAGTGACAATATCCAGACCTTAGCTGATGGCTCTACTGTCCCAATGTATAGTGGTCCAATTACTGATGGGCACTATATCATAAATTCTTCTACAGTAACACTTGTAGAATTTGATACTACAGCGACTAGCGGCGTTATTCCTGGATATATCCTCAATGAGGATCGTGATGGAAGTCGTTTTGACGATGTTTCTGCAGACGCATCATACAGCGGCGGAAAATGGACAGTAATGTTTTCACGTGCATTAGATACTGCTCATGATGATGACGTTGCCTTTACAACTGTTGCTGACGATCAAGTTCAAATGACGGTAGCTGTTACTGATAATTCAGGTGGCAGTCACGTTGGTGCGGCACCATTTTATATTATTTTTTAGCGATTAGCTAATTTATAAGGGGAGAATTCTTAATCAAGTTTCTCCCCTTTTTTTTTAACAATTATTCCTTAAAATTAAATCATGAATTAAATTTGAAGATGGTAATTGTTTTCATATTTTTTGCTTCGAAAAAAGAACTATATGATTCGTATACAAGAATGAAAATGATCTCACAAAAAAACTATTAACGGAAATCATTATGAGTAATAAAAAACAGTCGCGCAGAAAATTTATAGATACATTACTGGGGTCAGGAATATTTCTTTTATTTTCCAGTGTCTTCTACCCCGTCGCTAAATTTTTGGTTCCACCTGTTATTACAGGACCAGATGTAAATAGTGTAGAAGTCGGTTTGCTTTCGGAATTTAAAAAAGGAATGTCAAAGATTATCCGCATGGGTAGAAAACCCATTTTAATCTTTCGGCAAAAAAATGGCGATGTAAAAGCACTAGAGGCAACCTGCACACATTTAGATTGCAATGTACAGTTTAAATCTGAGACAGAACAAATTTGGTGTGCATGTCATAATGGATATTATGATACGCAAGGAAGGAATATTTCAGGTCCTCCACCAAGACCATTGGGACAATTTCCCATCGTATTAAAAGATGATAAAATTATTGTTACCAAAAATGAGGTATCATAATGTCATTATACAGTTGGGTTAATGATCGTATTGATCTCGATTCCGGAATAAAATTTGCAACCAAAAAGCAAGTCCCCGTTTTTTATGGAACAGTCTGGTATTACTTGGGCGGTGTATCTCTATTTCTGTTTGCTTTGCAAGTTGTAACAGGTATACTGCTTTTATTGTATTATCAACCAGGAGCCACTACTGCTTTTGAAAGTGTAAGATTTATTGTTAGTAAGGTTGAGTTCGGTTGGTTGATACGTGAAGTACATGCCTGGTCAGCAAATCTATTCATATTATTTATTTTTCTCCATATGTTTACGGTGTTTTTCGCAAAAGCATATAGAAAACCACGTGAATTGACTTGGTACAGCGGGTTTCTTTTATTGGCACTTTCGCTATTTTTTGGTTTTTCTGGTTATTTACTCCCATGGAATGAATTGGCATTTTTTGCAACCAAGGTTGGAACAGATATTGCCGGAGCTGTCCCGGTAGTAGGTGATTTTCTGTTACGTTTACTTCGTGCTGGCGATGAAGTAAATAGTGCTACGCTATCACGTTTTTATGGAATTCATGTAGCAATACTTCCTGCTATCTTCACAGTCTTATTAGGAATTCATTTAGCATTTGTTCAAATGCAAGGGATGAGTGTTCCACCAGAACTTGAAAATATAGATCCCTCAAAACGTAAAACTATGGCTTTCTTCCCAAACTTCGCACTACGCGATCTTTTTGTGTGGTTGATTGTATTAAATGTGATTGCGCTATTAGCGGTTATTTTTCCCTGGGAATTGGGACATAAAGCTGATGCCCTCGCAGCCGCGCCGGCAGGGATTCGACCTGAATGGTATTTCATGTTCATGTTTCAAACGCTAAAACTTATTCCTGCTCATGTATGGTTTATCGAAGGTGAGCTATTTGGTGTTTTACTTTTCGCTGTAGGTGGAATGATCTGGTTCTTTGTACCATTATTTGATAAATCAGCCAATGAAGGCAAACGATCTCGCTTATGGAAATGGTTTGGTATTGGTATCATAGTTTATATGATTATCTTAACCGTTTGGGGGTATTTAGTATGAGACTTCTAACATTTTTTCTACTTATCGGATTTATTTCCCAAATTGCTGTTGCGGAGGTTGATATCAATCGTGATGCGTGCATACAATGTCATGTCGAGATTGATGATGATTTAGATAATCCTGTAATGACTAATTATGAAAACGATATACATTACGAAAAGGGATTGAGTTGCTCAGATTGTCATGGAGGAAATCCAGAGGGTTGGGATGATGAAGATGCTGCAATGTATGATAATGATTCATTTATTGAAGATATGAGTAAAATGGACGAAGTCAATATGTGTGGAAAATGTCATGCTGATCCCACTTATATGAGACAGTACGCCGCTTCAGTAAAAACAGATCAGTTAGCACAATACTGGACAAGCCAACATGGTATTAAACTCCAAGAAGGAATAGATAATGTGGCGTCATGTACTAGTTGTCATAACGTTCACGGAATATTTC
Organism: Fidelibacterota bacterium; assembly: GCA_013203145.1. Classification (GTDB taxonomy): domain Bacteria; phylum Fidelibacterota; class Marinisomatia; order Marinisomatales; family JABMOV01; genus JABMOV01. The sequence continues at coordinate 28,207 of JABMOV010000075.1, read as the reverse complement.
CTGTTAATGATCCTCGTTCGACAGTTTATGATTTAAATATTCCTGAGACTTGCAGTAAATGTCATTCAGATGCAGATATTATGAAAGATTCAGGCTATCCCACAGATCAGTTTGATGACTTTAAAATATCCGTACATGGAATTGCTTTATTAGAAAATCAAGACATTGGCTCCCCAGCTTGCAATGATTGTCATGGAAATCATGGTGCTTCCCCTCCCGATGTTGGACATATATCCGATATTTGTGGAACCTGTCACGTTAACAATAAAGAATTGTTTCAGAGCTCCCATTTAAAAGACGCTTTTATTAAAGAAGGAATAGCACAGTGTGAAGGTTGCCATAATAATCATGCTGTAGAAAAAACAACTGATGAGTATTTAAATTGGGAAAACAATTCTGTTTGTATCGTTTGTCATGAAAACGACGATAAAGGCAGCAAAGCAGTGATAATGGCAGATTCATTTTATGAAATAATAATGAATCTGAAATCGGGTATTCACATGGCTGATTCCCTCTTAAATGATGCTGAACAAAAGGGTATGGAAGTATCTGATTACGATTACAATTTGGAAGAAGCACACAGAACTCTCATCCAAACTCGAACTGCAATCCATAGTTTTAATTTGGAGTCAGTTATTGAAGTTGCTACTCCAGGTATGAAGGCAATTGAAGCTTCTCTTACAGGAGCAAATAAAGTGTTAAATGATTGGATTTTCCGTAGAAAGGGATTATTTGTTTTCTCGCTAATTATCTCTTTTGTCGCTCTAATCTTATATATAAAAATTCGTGATATGGAAAAACCTGATTAAATTGATTGAATAAAAAAAGCCGTCTTAATTGACGGCTTTTTTTTATATCTATATTATTTTAGATAATCGTTCGGCTGCTTCTACTGTATTCTCTACCAACATTGCGATGGTCATAGGTCCTACACCTCCAGGGACAGGAGTAATTGCAGCAACTTTATTCTCAATAGATTTTTGATTGACGTCGCCAACTAATTTATACCCTCTTTCACGCTCAGGTGAATCTACCCTATTCATTCCTACGTCAATTACAATAGCGCCCTCTTTTATATATGATTCATCAATCAATTCAGGTACACCAATTGCCGCAATAATAACATCAGCCATTTTTGTGATTTCAGGAATATTTTTAGTCCCAGAGTGACAAATAGTCGTTGTGGCGTTTGCTCCCTGTGTTTTTAAACTGGTAAGTAAGGACATTGGTCTACCAACAATATTACTTCTACCGATTATAACAACAGATTTTCCAGATAGGTCTATATCATAATAATCTAAAATCCGCATGATTCCCTTTGGTGTACACGCTACAAATTGAGGTCTTCCCTGTGCGAGTTTTCCTAAATTTACAGGATGGAAACCATCAACATCTTTTTCAGGTAAAATTTCATCAAGAATATGATCAGTATTTATATGACTAGGCAAAGGCAATTGAACAAGAATACCGTGATACTTGCTATCTTTGTTTAGTCGTTTAATTAAATCTAACAGTTCTCCCTCAGAAGTTGTTTCAGGTAAAACAAGGGTTTCAGAAAATAGATTCAAACTGGCAAATCGTTTTGCTTTACTTCGAACATAAACCTTAGAAGCTGGATCTTCACCAACTAGTACAACAGCCAATCCAGGGATAATATTCTTCTTTTTAAGAGTCTCTATTCTGTCCGTTAATAAATTATAAACATGTTGGCTTACTTCTTTTCCTGAAAGCAATTTCATGAGGTTACCGTAGAATGTTATTGAGGATTATTCTAATGATTCATCTACTAAATCAATTAATGAACTGACTCTATTATCAATGTCACCAAAAGTAGATTCTTTATCTTTTTGCAACGTGAATAATTCATCTGAAATATTCATTGCTGCTAATATGGCGATGCGTATTGAGGACTGATCTGTGGCTAAGCTATCTTGAACCTCACGCATTTTACCATCCACGAAAGAGGCAATATCTTTTATATAATTGACATCCGCAGGAGCTTTTACTGTGTATTCTTGCCCAAAGATACTAACGCGAACTAAGCTTGCTCGGTCATCCATTTGAACCCCCTTCATACTCATCCAACAAAAGAATCAAATTTTCAACATGGGATTCAATTGCACTGAGCTTGTTGGAATCATCTGATTTATAATTAGGTATAAGTATACCTTGCTTGGCTGAATTCAATTCTTCAGCAAGCAATTTTATTTTGGATTCAAGTTCGTCAAATAAGACAATATTCATAATGCACGTAATTTACCATCAAAACCAGATTTAACAACACTTATAATTTCATTTATTACTGGGTTTACTTCAGTGTCTTCAAGTGTTTTTGTATCACTTTGGAATGTAAATTTAAACACAATACTCTTTTTACCAGAGCCCAAGTTTTCATGATGAAATATATTTGATGGGACTACATCAGTCAAGTTATTATACTGTTTTGACATAATCGCATTAATTACTTCTTGAGATTGGGTTGATTCATCGAAAATAAAATTTAGATCTCTCTGTATTTTTGGATACGTAGATACCTTTTTGTAATAATTCGGGATATTTAATAATTCTAATAATGGTTCTACAAATAATTCAAATCCATAAATATCTTTTAGATTTATACTTAGTTTATATTTATACGAATCGGAGAATACGCCGATTTTACCTATAACTATATTTTGAAAAACTACGTTAAAAGCACTATGAAATGTTATGGACTGAGATATTTGATAGTCAGGTGCCTCTCCCAACAATGATAGAATCAGTGTGGAGATCGTGCCTTTTAAAAGGTATAAATCTTGAATAGTATCGTTATTGAAATGAACATCTTTTTTTGTATATAATCCTGTAGTAATTCCTGAGACTAGAGATGTTTCTACAATATTTTCAAATCCATCACCATTTCTTTGATGTATCTGTCCATATTCAAATAACATTACATTTTTATTTCCGTTATTAGCATTATAGTCGGCATTTTGCAGTAATCCAGGAAATAAACATGTTCGTAATACAGCCATTTGCTCCCCTAGTGGATTAATTGTTTCCACGGGTGCACTACCAGCTAATTCTGCAATAGTCAGTGACTGTAAAGAATTATTATAACATTGCTGATACCCAAATCCCTTTAATGAAGTGAAAATGTCCTTCAATTTATTAGTTGGGTCTGGCTCCTTATCTGGATATAAACTCGAAAAGTTTGCATTGTCAGGAATTTGATCATATCCGTGTATTCGTACAATTTCTTCGATCAAATCAATTTCACGCTCTAAATCAGGTCGATGTGAAGGTGGAATACATAACCATTCGTCAGTTTTCTGTTTTTGAATCTGAACGCCTAATTTTTCCAACGAATCTTTAATAAATGACTCAGAAATATCAAAACCGAGAATACTTGTAGCGTGTTTATGTCGTAAAACAATGTTTGGTGGTTGGATTCTCTTAGCATAATTATCCACAATATTGGAAGCCATTTTACCATTTGCATGGTTCACTAATAATTCGACAATCCTCCAAAAGGCTGAATATGCACCTTCAATATCAGCTCCCCTTTCAAATCGCCGAGAGGCTTCGGTAAGCATGCCCAAGGATTTTGAACCCTTCCGAATAGTTATTGGATCAAAATAAGCACTTTCAATTAAAACTGTATGTGTATCTTCTTTTACTGCTGTATTCAAACCGCCCATAATTCCTGCTAAAGCGATAGGAGTTTCACCATCAGTAATAAGAAGATGTTCGCTGTTTAGAGTACGCTTTTCTTCATCTAAAGTGGTAAATATTTGTCCGTCTTTAGCACGGCTAACGCCAATAGTATTTGTCGGTATCAAACGAAAATCAAAAATGTGTGTTGGGTGACCCATTTCCAGCAAAACAAAGTTTGAAATATCAACAACATTGTTGATACTCCGTTGCCCTGCTGATGCCAAACATTGAATCATCCAATCTGGAGACGGTCCTATTTCTATATTTTTGACAACACCAGCTATATATCTTGGGCAACCATCTGGATCATCTATAATGACTTTTACATTTTCATTAACATCTTGTACAATTTTTGGTTCATATGTTGAGAATAGACGTAATTCTCTGCTCGTTTTAATTGCTATTTCTCGTGCAATACCGTAGTGAGAAAGAGCATCGGGACGATTAGGAGTGATATCTAACTCAATAGATAACAAATGATTTTTATAATATTGTTGAAAAGGAATTCCAGGGGTCACATCACTTGAGAGTTCCATAATTCCTGAATGATTATCTGATAGATTTAGCTCTTTTTCAGAACATAACATACCAAAACTATCAACACCACGAATCTTGGCTTTTTTTATTTTAAATCCATCGGAGAATTCAGCCCCGATTTGAGCCAGAAATACATTTAAACCTGGTTTGACGTTTGGTGCTCCACAAATTACTTGATGAACTTCATCTCCATCATCAATTGTACAAATAGAGAGCTTATCAGCATTCGGATGCTTTTCCACGGACTTAATATGGGCTGTAACAACATTGTTTATAGATGATATATCTATTCCATCTTCAGCTTCAAAACCAAGAATAGTTAGCATTTCTGCTAATTCTTCAGGAGTCTCATGGATATCTACGTATCTTTTTAACCAACTAATTGAAATGTGCATAAACTATCCTAGGCTCCGTCGATTAAAATTGTTCTAAGAATCGAACATCATTTTGATAGAACAAACGGATATCGTCTATTTTATACTTTAACATGGCCATTCTTTCTACACCCATTCCAAAGGCATATCCCTGCCAAACTTCAGGATCATAACCTACAGATTCGAATACAGCAGGATCAACCATACCGCATCCAAGGATTTCCATCCACTGTCCTCTCTCTTCGTTCCAAAGATCAACTTCAGCACTCGGTTCGGTAAACGGAAAAAAGCTTGGTCTAAAACGCACCTTTGTATCACGACCAAACATCCGATGAATAAAATACGTAAGGGTTGATTTCAATTCTGTAAAAGACACATGTTTATCAACGAAAAGACCCTCAACCTGATGGAAAAGACAATAACTTTTAAAACTTATAGCTTCGTTTCGATAAACCCGACCTGGAACAATATAACGTAGTGGCGGATCCTGGTTTTCCATTAAATGGATTTGCACATTACTTGTGTGTGTTCTCAGAACGACATTGTCTTCGATAAAAAATGTATCCTGCATATCTCTGGCAGGATGGTGTTTTGGTATATTCAACGCTTGGAAATTATGATAATCGTCATCAATCTCAGGTCCATAAGCGATAGAAAATCCGATATCCCTGAAGATGGTTTTTATTTCATCCATCGTTTGTTGCAAGGGATGTAAAGAGCCTATCCGAAACTGGTGTCCTGGTAAACTATAATCGATTGTTTCTTGTTGTTTTTGACCAACATTAGAGGCTCCAAGAGTTCTTTTATTTTCAAATAATTCAGTGAGATCATTGCGTACCTGATTTAACAGTTTTCCTATATTTGGACGCTCAGAGGGATCGACACTTCCCATCTGCGCAAAAAGGGATGCCACTTTGCCTTTACGACCTAAAAATGTGGACTTTAATTCTTCAATTTCTTGGGGTTTATTGGGGAAGGAATCGAGTGCAGCCCGAAACTCGGTTCGGACTGCTTCGATTTTCTCTTGGAAAGACATCGTTAATCTTTAACGGTGTTCACCAACTGGGCAAATGCTTGAGGATTACCCATAGCTAAATCAGCCAGGATTTTCCTGTTTAAGTCAATGCCATGTTGCTTTAAGCCAGATATGAATGCAGAATAAGACATTCCATGTTGCCGTGCAGCCGCATTTATCCGCAAAATCCAAAGACGACGAAACATACGTTTTCTTTGGCGACGGTCTCGGTAAGCATAAGTACCAGCTTTCCAAACCGAATCTTTTGCAGCTTTATAGTTGCGGCTCCGGGCACCATAGTAGCCTTTGGCCTGCTTCACCACCTTACGGTGTCTGCGATGTCTAGGGACTGAACTATTTGCTCTTGGCATAATCCACTCCTTCTTAAACAGCCAGCATTTGTCGTACGCGTGTTACTTCGGAAGCGGAAACTAATCCTGCATGACGCATCTTCCGTTTTACACTATTCGAACGACGAACTAGCATGTGTCTATGGTTTGCTTTATTACGTCGAATTTTGCCGGACCCGGTTAAACTAAACCGTTTGGCAGCACCACGACGTGTCTTCATTTTAGGCATTCATTACTCCTATTTTGCAATGAACATGTTGGACATTCTCCGTCCTTCCAGGCCATTCCGCTTTTCAATAACAGCGATGTCTTCCAACATCTCTTCAACGCGGTCCATTAAATCATGGCCTAAATCTTGACGGGACATTTCCCGGCCACGGAACATAACCGTGACCTTTAGCTTACTTCCTTCTAGAAGGAATTTTCTACCTTGATTGATTTTAGTATCAAGGTCGTGTACATCAATATGGGGACGGAATCGTACTTCTTTAACTTTAACGACATGCTGTTTCTTTTTACTAGCATGTTGTTTTTTCTTCTCCTCATATTTGATTTTACCGAAATCTTGAATTTTACATACTGGAGGAACGGCATTTGGAGAAACTTCTACCAGATCCAGTCCAACATCCTGAGCCATTTCAATAGCTTTTTCAATGCCGACAATACCTACTTGTTCTCCATTGTGATCAATTAGCCGAACTTCTTTTACAGAAATATCTTCATTAATTCGTGTTTTATTCTGTTTTGCGATAAGAATGTCTCCTTGTTTTTATTTCATCTAATATCTCAGAAATGAAATCATCTAACGGAATAGAGCCTTGATCACCAATTTTCCGCCTTCGTACAGAAATTGTTCTTGCTTCTACTTCCTTTTCACCAATAATGGCCATTACGGGAATTTTACTCAATTCCGCTTGTCTAATCTTTGCCCCAATTTTTTCTGGTCGAGTATCAATTTCGCAACGGATACCTTTTTCAAACATTTCATTGACGATTTCACGCCCATAATCATGAACTTTTTCAGATACTGGCAGAATAATTACTTGGCGGGGAGCTAGCCATAGAGGAAAATCCCCTGCGTAATGTTCAATTAAGAATCCTACAAATCGTTCATGCGTGCTTAATGGTGCACGGTGTATGCATAACGGAGTCTCGTCCTTACCGTCTGCATTAGTGTAAGTTAAGTTAAATCTACCAGGTACCGCAAAGTCTACCTGATTTGTTGCTAAAGTAAATTCTTTGCCGATTGCGCTCCACACCTGGACGTCAATTTTCGGACCGTAAAATGCGGCTTCACCAGGGATTTCTGTATAATTAAATCCTCCATCATCCAAGGCTTCTTTAACAGCTTTTTCAGTTTTTATCCATAAGTCAGAATCATCTACATATTTCTTCCCGAGTTCAGCAGGATCATGCAAACTTAGTCGCATCATATATTTTTCTATTCCAAAAATTTCAAAATACATCAGATACATACGGCAGACATCAAGAAATTCTTCTTTGAATTGCTCAGGTGTACAATAGATATGTGCATCATTCATTTGCATGCTTCGTACACGCATGAGGCCAAATAATTGACCAGATTTTTCATATCGATAGCAGGTTCCATACTCAGCTAGACGTACTGGTAAATCACGATAACTTTTTGGCGAAGCTGCATAAATTTTATGATGATGAGGGCAATTCATTGGTTTTACATAATACTCTGTACCATCTATATCCATCGCAGGGTACATGGAGTCTTTATAGTGCTCTAAATGGCCACTTCTCTCATATAAACTACTTTTACTAAGATGCGGTGTCCTGACGCGTTTATAACCCGCTTTTCTTTCAGACTCTTTTGCAAGGTCTTCTAATTCATCGAGAATAATAGTACCGTTTGGTAACCACAATGGCAATCCAGGCCCTACCTCTTCATCAAATATATAAATTTCTAATTCACGACCAATCTTACGATGATCACGTTTTTTAGCTTCTTCAAGAAAATTAAGATACTTCTTCAAACTTTTCTTTGAAGAAAAAACAGTACCATAAATACGCTGAAGCATTTTATTCTTTTCATCACCGCGCCAATAGGCGCCTGATGAATTCAGAAGTTTGAAATATTTAATTTCTCCTGTATTTGGAACATGAGGGCCACGACACAAATCAATAAAGTCACTTTGTTGGTATGCCGAAAGAGTTTCACCAGGATCAATATCTTCAATGATTTCAACTTTATAATGCTCACCCATTTTTTTAAAAAGAGTAATGGCGTCATCCCTGGACATTTCCTTGCGGGTCACGATTTGTCCTCGATTAGCCAATTCATGCATTTTCTCTTCGATTCTCAACAAATCTTTATCAGAGAATGTACCGTCAATATCAAAATCATAATAAAAACGGTTTTCAATCGCAGGGCCAATGGTCACTTGAGCTTTTGGATAAATTTCTTTAACAGCCTGTGCCATTAAATGTGCTGTACTATGCAACAAGACTTCATGTCCTTCAGGAGCCTCGCCAGTAAATAGCTCAATGGATGCATTCAATTCAATGGGATATGAAAGGTCACGCAATTCTCCATCGACTTTGCTTACAACAACATCTTGAGCAAGGCGTGGACCAATGCTTTCAGCTATCTGAAGCGAGTTTATTCCAGATTCATATTCGCGTGTAGAGGCGTCAGGGAATGTGATTGTTATGATATTACTCATGAAGATGATTGGCTAGAATTATACAATTTATACAGCAAGTGTAATAAAATATAATTGCACGGAGTTTGAGTTACTCGGGAGCAACTTGATACTGTCGGTAATTTTATGTGATTGTTTCAATTAATGTCCATTTATGTGGGCGATAATGGATTCGAACCATCGACTTCTACGATGTCACCGTAGCGCTCTAACCAACTGAGCTAATCGCCCTTAATTATCAAAATGCAGTACAATAGTTCTTGATTAAATGAATACCTCTTTTGCAAAAAGACATGTTTGATGCATTAAACGTGGTTCCAAATAATTCCTTTTCCTTTCGAGAAAAGCCACGAAATTTAAAATAGAATCTCTAATAATTCAGTACGTTTTTATTAAAAATAAATATAATAATCAGTTAATATTTAATGTTCACTTATTTGCACACTTAATAAATCTTTATATGCTAACTGATCCATGAGAAGTTTTTGCGTTTCTTGAACAATTTTATCTTTTTTCAGAGCTATTTCAGTACGTTTTTTACTATCTTCTAAAGTTTGAGCGAATTCCATATGTAAAGCCAATTCAAGGATGTCTTTTTCGTCATCAAATAATGCTAATTCCTTTGTAGAAATAAATCCTTCTAACGACTCAATGGCAGCATTTAAATCTGTACTAAGACTATCTAAAGACCAAAATGATTCTTTCATTAATTCATACTGTTTTTCACCTTTCAACTTTACATCTAGCTCTAATTCATCAAGATAAGATGCAAATGAATCCATTAGTTTGTCGTCATTTAAAGCTTCTTCTAATGATGAATAATCATTGCGATGGATTTGAACAAAAGTGAAAAATGCGCTTTTTCTATAACATTCTTGAGCAAGTGGACCAATTTTATCGGAAATAACTTCATAGTCTGGTGTAATTCCTCCACCACCTTTTACCGTTCTGCCGGCTGCTGTTGTAAAAACAGTATCTCCTTCAGTCTGATTATCAATTATCTCGTCGTCAACATAACCAGGTTTTTGAATTAAACGACCACTTGGTGTATAATATTTTGCAGTTGTTATTTTAAGACTACGTGATTTATCCAGATCAAATACAGATTGAACCAAACCTTTACCAAAAGAAGTTTCCCCAACAACAATTGCGCGATCTAAATCTTGTAACGTTCCAGAAACAATTTCACTCGCTGACGCGCTTCCTTCGTTAATAAGAACAGCAAGATTTATATCTTCAGAAATAATAGGTTTTTTAGACGCTTTTAATGTCCGATTACTGCTTTTATTCCTACCCTTGGTAGTTAACAACATTTCACCTTTAGGCACAAACATATCCAAAATGTCTATAGCGGCATTAAGTAGACCTCCAGGATTACCACGTAAATCTAGAATAATTGATTCTGGATTACTGGTCATTAATTCCTGTAACGCAGATTTCATTTCTCCAATAGAATTCTTCGAAAATCTGGTTAAACGAATATATCCAGTTTTGTCATCAAGCATACCTGAATAAGTTACATCGTCTACACGAATATCACTTCTCACTAAGGAGAATTCAATTTGATCGTCACTGTCAAATCTTTTGATAGTTAACGCAACGTTAGTACCTTTTTTGCCACGAATCTGTTTTGCAGCGTCATTGATATTCATATCTTTTGTGGGATTTCCATCAATTTTAAAAATAACATCACCACTAATAATACCGGCTCGCTGCGCTGGAGAATCATCCATGGGTGCAATTACAGTTAACTTGCCATCACGACGACCCAGGTGCATTCCTACTCCACCATATTTACCATGAGTCAATATATCAAGACCTTCACGATCTTCTTCTTCCATGTAAACAGTATATGGATCTAAGCTACTTAACATATTACCTATGCTCTTTCGCGTAAATTCCTCAATATCAATATCATCAGCGTAATTAGTAACTAAATATTTATAAACATTGTTAATCAATTTTTGAGATTCTGCAATCTGTTTATAAAACTTTGATTTTGTAAGAGCCAAAGACGATATCCCAGCCATGGATATCAATAATGATAATATGATAATTGTTTTACGTTTTTTGATAATTTGTATCATATCAGATGAAATTCCTTTTGATTAGTGTAGATATTATAACATCTTGAATGCTATCAATAGTATGATTCCCGTCAACTAAGACGATTCTATCAGAAAATCTTTTAGTCAACTTTAAATACATTTGACGTACATTTGCTTGAAAATCCAATCCTGCCCGCTCAATTCTATCTGGCGATCCTCCCTGCCGTTCAAACCCGATTTCAGGTAAGACATCTACAAAAAATGTTAAATCTGGTTGTAGTGCAAAAGTAGCAAACTGATTTAATTCAATTAACCATTCTAAATCAATTGTTCTACCTCCGCCTTGATATGCCAAAGTTGAATCTGCATATCGATCAGCTACGACCCATTTCCCATTGTCCAAGGACGGTATAATCACTTCTTTTGTCAATTGCGCTCTACTTGCAGTCATGAGTAAGGCTTCAGTACGTCCGGTCATTTCGTCGCCACCAGAATGTAATAAAATATTACGTACCTGTTCTGAGATGTCTGTTCCACCAGGTTCGCGAACAAAAACAACTTCTTTCCCTTCGTCCTCCAATTTTTGAATAAGAAGTTTCGCTTGGGTGGATTTACCACAGCCATCAATTCCTTCGAATGTAATAAATCTTGGTTTAACTGAAATGGACATTTGGGTTTTCTTTACCTATAAGAATGACACATTCACCCTTTGCAGGATGTGCGATAAAATACGCCATTAGTTCTGAAATTGTTCCACGATGCATTGTTTCGTATATCTTGGTTATTTCTCGTCCTACTACGGCAGGTCGATCACCTAGTTCATTTAACAAATCATTTAATGTTCGATTTAACCGTTTTGGACTTTCATAAATAACGATGGTTGCTGTTTCTCCTAATAGCGAATGAAGTCGCTTGCGCCGACCTTTTTTTGGCGGTAAAAATCCTTCAAAAACAAAACGATCAGTAGGCAATCCGCTGGAGACCAAAGCTGCAATAACAGCTGATGGTCCAGGTATAGGTGATACCACAACATTTTCATCAATCGCTGCACGTATCAATTTATAGGCCGGATCGCTAATGCCAGGAGTGCCTGCATCAGTTATGAGTCCAACATCCTTCCCGGAACATAACATTTTTACAATAGAAGGAATCCTGGTTAATCGGTTATACTCAAAATATGATATGACGGGCGTTGAGATATTGTAGTGTTTTAATAATATTCTGCTGTGTCTTGTATCTTCAGCAGCTATTATGGAAACATTCTCGAGTATCTCAATCGCCCGATATGTAACATCTTTTAAATTTCCAATAGGTGTGGAAACTATGTAAAGAGATCCTTTATCTGTTTGGTCTACAGACGACGTAGTGCCCCGCGAATAATGTCTATTCCCTGATTCAATTCTTCTTTAGAAATGTTAAGATGTGGACGAAAACGAAGACTCTGATGACCACAACCAAGGATCAATGCACCTTCTTCTGCGATCAAACCGGATAATTTATTTCGTTGTTCTCCATTCGGTAAATCAAAGGCACAAAAGAGACCAAGACCCCGGACATTTGAAACAACACCACTAAACTCATTTTGCAATTCGTGGAGTTTATTCTGCAAGTAAAGACCATTCTCTTTAGCAGCTTGAACAAGATTTTCTTTTTCAATGATATCTAGATATAATGTAAACCGTACCATATCTACTACATTTCCACCCCACGTGGAATTTATTCTACTAGACTCATGAAATACATTGTCCTTTATCTCGTCTAAACGATTGCCGGCAAACATACCACACACTTGTGTTTTTTTACCGAAACTAATAATATCAGGACGTGTGCCTTCACCAAAGTTTTGATGTGCCCACATTTCACCAGTCAGTGCGACTCCGGTTTGAACTTCATCATAAATAAGGATGATTTCATTTTCATCAGAAATCTCACGTAAGGCACGGAAAAATTCAGGACGGAAATGGTTATCACCGCCTTCACCTTGAATCGGTTCAATAATTATAGATGCAATATCGTGTGGATTATCAGCGATTGCTTGTTTGATTTCGCTTATAGCTTTTTCCTCTAACGCTACCACAGCATCTAAATTGTCAGCCAATGGGAATGTAATCTTTGGGGTTGTAATCCGTGGCCAGTCAAATTTCGGAAAATATTTAACTTTTCGTGGATCCGGGGAGTCCGTTAAAGACATCGTATATCCGGTTCGTCCATGGAAACATTCCTTGAAATGGATAACTTTGCTTCCTACTTCACCTCGACCAGCAGCTAAATTTTTTCTGACTTTCCAATCAAATGCCGCTTTAAGTGCATTTTCAACAGCCAAACCACCGCCTTCGATAAAAAAAGCATATGGTAAATATTCAGGCTGTGCTACACGACCCATTGTTGCAACAAATTCTGCCATTTCTTTTGAATATATATCAGAGTTTGTAGGCTTGTTTATAGCAGCATCAGCCAAACGATCACGATTTTCCAATACATACGGATGGTTGTATCCAACTGACAGGGATGCAAACATCGAAAATAAATCAAGATACTCTCTACCATTTCTGGCATCAACTAGCCATGAACCATGGCTTTTCTTTAAATCAATTACTTGGTCCATACCATCTGCAAGCATATGCTTACCAATTGCAGAATGGACATTTTTTGCATCAACGTGTTTCATATCATCCTCAATTTTTAGGTTTATTCAGATAAATCGAATTTTATTCCCTGCGCTAAAGGCAGTTCTTTACTCCAATTGATCGTATTCGTCTGACGTCGCATATAAGCTTTCCACGAGTCAGACCCGGATTCACGACCCCCACCTGTTTCTTTTTCGCCACCAAATGCTCCACCAATTTCAGCACCTGAGGTTCCGATATTAATATTTGCAATTCCACAGTCACTTCCACGTGACGACAGAAATTGCTCTGCATGCTGGATGTTCATAGTGAACATCGAAGAAGATAATCCCTGAGGGACATTATTGTGTATTTCCAAGGCATCCTCTAAATCCTTGTAAGTAATGATATATAATATAGGGGCAAACGTTTCGTTTTGTACGATATCCCAGGCATTATCTGCTTTAACAATTGTGGGTTCTACAAAAAAACCTTTTCCATCCATCGCTTTGCCACCATATAATATTTCACCGCCGGCAGCTTCAATTAGATCCAAAGCACGTTTGTATACTTCAACGGCACTTTTGTCTACCATGGGTCCCATAAGCGTGTCATTATCAATGGGATTGCCTATCCGCACTTGTTTATATGCATTTACAAGCTTCCCGACCAAAGAATCGTAAATATTTTCCTGGACAATGATGCGACGTGTCGATGTACATCGTTGACCTGCCGTACCTACTGCACCAAAAACAATAGCAGGGATTACCAATTTCATATCTGCGGTTTCATCAATTATGATCGCATTATTTCCGCCAAGTTCAAGGATGGACTTCCCAAAACGCCTTGCTACAGCTTCGCTAACGTGTTGTCCCATTCGAGTTGATCCTGTAAAGGATATAAGAGGAACGCGTTTATCATTAATTAGTCGCTCACCGATGGTAGACCCTCTTCCAACAACAATACTAAAAATTCCTGTATAACCATTCTTTTCCATTACTCTATTGCATAAATGTTGCACAGCAATTGCTGTTAGAGGAACAGTGCTCGATGGTTTCCAAATCACAGTATTGCCTGCAATTGCAGCAATAAATGCATTCCAAGCCCATACAGCTACAGGAAAATTAAAAGCACTCACTACGCCAACAGGACCCAACGGGTGCCACTGCTCATACATTCTATGGTCAGGTCTTTCAGAATGCATTGTATTTCCATACAACATTCTTGATTGACCAACAGCAAAATCAGCGATATCAATCATCTCTTGAACTTCGCCATCGCCTTCGGCTTTTACTTTGCCCATTTCAATGGTTACAAGACTTCCAAGTAAATCTTTATATTTTCTGAGTTCTTCACCCATTTGACGAACAAATTCACCGCGAATTGGGGCTGGTACTTTCCGCCACTCTTTAAATGCTATTAGTGAATCCTGTACAATCGATTCATAATCCTCTTCACTGGATTGAAAAACACTAGCTAGCGCATCACCATTTGAAGGGTTAATAGAGTCCAGAATTCCGGAATCCGTTGTTTGGGACCATTTTCCTTTTCCAGAGCAAGCACCAAAATTTTGTTTATTTACACCAAGCGCTAATAATATTTCTTGCGCAGTCATGAAATAATCTCCTTAATAACGTATCATTGTTTAAGAAACTCGGATGAGAATTTAGATGTTTAAAGTATCATAAAAAATGCTAGTGAAAAGAATATTTAATACAAAAAAACCCGGTCCTCATAATGAAAACCGGGCTGATATTAATTGCTATTTAGAATCTAAGAATTTTTGTTTTTGCTTAGTGAAATATTCATCATCGGGCTGCAATCCAATACATTTATCAATTACGATAATTGCATCATCAATTTGACCTAATTTCCATAATACTTCAGCTTCAGTATCCATCACTTGAGCTTTTGATTTGAGTTCTTTCTCATCTATCATTCCCACAGCTATTCTAATTTTATCCAAGGCATCTTTAAGATTTAACTCTAATTCAGCCATTCTCCAGGCATATCCATTTAAAGCATTATAATCTTTTTCATCCATTTTTACTACCAAATCAGAAAACACTTTAAAAGCTTTTGCTTCAGATGCTAAATCCTTGTTTTTCTTATGAAATTTAATAATAGCGTGATAAGCTTTTCCGATATATTTACTATCAGGATAAGTATCGATGAATGATTTTATTTTATCAATATTACCATCCAAACTCGTTGAATATTGAGCTACTTTAAAAGATGATAATTCAGCCATTGTATCATCAAGCTCTGATATGGTTTCCCAAACATCCTTGGCACCAACAACATCACTTTTTTCTTCATATTTTTCTGCTAGTGATTTCCATAATTCGATATTATTAGGATCAACTTCTACTTCAGTTTGCAGAGCGGAAATAGTACCAATATTTTGCCTTATTCTGTCTAATTCTGCTGCAAATTCTTCAGGAGGTAAATACCCAACAATTCTATCGACTTCTTCACCATCGCTATTCACGATTACTGCTGAGGGATATCCCTGAACATGATATTTTTCTTTTAATTCAGGTCCATCATTTTTCTCTGCATCAATTTTTAGGGCAAAGTAATATTTTTTTGTAACATCAATAACTCTACTATCTGGGAAGGTATCGGCATCCAGCCGCTTACACCAACTTCACCAATCTGTATAAAACTCAATCAATACTAGTTTATTCCCGGCTTTATTCAAGACTTCGCTATAGGAATTTTGTGACCATGGAAATTCTGCGGGTCCAGATTGACAAGCAATCACTAACATGACCATTGCAATGGAGAATGATTTCTTCATTGTCTCTCCTTATTCAAATTAAAAAAAGGTTTTAGTTTCTCAATAACCTGCTTTGGTGGACGAACAGGTTTAGAAGTTTTTTGATTAATAAAAACATGGGTGCTTTGACCAGTGACCAGTTCTTTTGTATTGTTTGTTTTTACCACAGCATAATCTATTACTAATCTTAACTTTGGTAATTCTCTGATTACTGTTTTTACAATAAGGTTGTCTTCAAATTTTGCACCTTCAATATAATTACACTCTGCATGCACCACAGGAAGATAAACACCAAGCAATTCAATATCTGTCACAGTCAAGTCTATTGATGCTAATAATTTTGTCCGTGCAGCTTCAAAGAATTCAAAGTAACGGGAATAATATACTATTCCCATTTGATCTATATCCTTGTAATACACTGTTGTACTGTAATTGAATGAAACCATTATGCTTCTGTAAATGCGCCAAGTTTATCATATTTATGAATTCTTGATGCTAGATATTCATCAGCATTTTTCCCTTCAAAAGCATCAAGTTCCTCTGTAACAACTGATTTTAGTAAGTCAAATGTAGATTGCGGGTTTCGATGAGCTCCGCCGTGCGGCTCAGGAACGATACGGTCACAAATACCAACTTCAACTAAATCATTTGGAATTAATCGTAATGCTTCAGCTGCCTCAGATGCTTTTCCAGCATCGCGCCAAAGTATGGATGCGCATCCTTCAGGGCTGATAACAGAATACCATGTATTTTCAAGCATTAACATGCGATCTGCTAATCCAATCCCTAACGCACCTCCACTAGCACCTTCACCAATTACAATAGAAATGATAGGAACACGCAGTTTAGCCATTTCAAATAGATTTCTTGCAATGGCTTCTCCTTGCCCACGTTCTTCTGCACCAAGCCCGGGATAAGCTCCTTGTGTATCAACTAAAGTAATTACCGGTTTATTAAATTTTTCTGCCAACTTCATCATTCGTAATGCTTTTCGATAACCCTCAGGACGCATCATACCAAAATTGCGATACAGATTCTCTTTAGTATTTCTTCCTTTTTGTTGGCCAATGTACATTACAGATTTTCCATTTATTGTGCCAAGTCCTGTAACGACTGATGGATCATCTGCAAAATGACGATCACCGTGTAGTTCGACAAAATCGGATGACCATGCGTTTATATAATCTAATGTAAAAGGTCTCTCAGGATGTCTTGCTAATTGCACGCGTTGCCATCGGTTTAATTTTCCAAAGATTTTAGTAATGGTTTCTTCCCGCTTATTTTCAAGCTTCGCAATATCTTCGGCATTGCTCAATGAAGGATTATCAGAGGTTTTCAATTCAACAATCTTTTCGTCAAATTCTTTGATAGGTTTTTCAAATTCTAAATATGTTTTCAGCATTATTATCCAGTAAAAACAGTTTTCATAATGATTTCTAAATCCAGCGTAAAACTTTGGTTTTGGATATAATAATGATCCAAAACTCGTTGATCTTCAGCCGTGAAGTTAACATTACGCAATCGTTGCATCCCAGTAAGACCAGGTACACAAATTAAATTAGGATTATCCTCATTCGCTGTGATCAACGAAGAACCAACAAAGCTCATTTTTCCTTCAATTATCTTCTTCAATAGTGGAAGGTTTTGTATAAATATATATCTAGATTTATAAATGGTGCCCTTAAACGTCGTATTATCAACTCCCCAAAATGATTTACTTTGTCTTCCGCTCAATTTGAATAAACTTATTGGACTGAATATAATACTCAAGGAAACTGCAATAATAATATCAAAAAATCGTTTTATAAACCAATTCAATCGATGGAATAAAGTATACTCAATATTTACAAAGGAATAATCACCTATATCCTCAATAGATGCTTTCCCCAATAAAATATCTTGGTTTCTGGGTACCATTCGATATGTCAAACGTAAATCTTTCGTTTCGTCCATGATAGACAAAACATTCTTAGACGCATATTGGGCTGTGGGGAAAATGATTTCACGAATATTGTATTTTTTTATAATTCCACGAAGATCCGATAGTCGACCCACAAACGGGATTGGTAATTCTTCTATTGGGATCGTTAATTCATTATCACAAAAGCCAACAAGTTCAAGCCCTGAATCAAATCGTTTTGATAAATGTCGAGCAATTCTTATAGCCTCTTTATCCGTTCCGATTATTAGCGTTTTTCGACTAAATAGTATATTGTTCTTATCTTTAACAGGTTTAAATAATCCATGACTCATCAAATAATGAAAGAGCATTCTCCACCCAGGGATTATTAGCGTTATTAACATCGCTGCAACAATTATAACCAGACGCGAAAAAGCAAACTGTTTGAAAATGTAAGTAAAAGCTGCCGCTAGAAAAAAACCTGCAATGGATGACATAATTGCTCGTGTATATGATAGTATATACCTTGAATACAATTGAAACAATGATCCAATTAAAAGCCAAAAAATAACATAAATAACGGGGATAAAACCTTTTGTTCTGATTACCGGTTCAAAATCGATAAACCGTAAAGGTATGGCTATTGAAAATGCGATCAATACTGATATAGCATCTAAAGAAACAGATACGATTTGTGATTTTATACTCCCAATAAATGCGATCAATTTTCTGACACGAACACCAGAATTGATAAATAATCTGGTAAATCTCATTTGGCTTGAAGAAAAGTGTTTTTCAGAAAATAGTATCATTGCTGAATAAAATGCATGCAAACTATCGTAAGGAGCTGATTTAACAGATTCACCGTGGAAATGGATTATCTTTGCTGTGGGCACATAATGTATTTCAAAATCATTATTCTTTATTTGATAGCAAAGATCAATATCTTCGCCAAACATAAAGAATTGTTCATCAAAGCCACCAATTTGGTCAAATATATTTTTGCGAACAAACATACAGGATCCGCTAATGGCGTCAACGGAATGAATTACATCAGGATCAAGGTAAGTCAAATTGTACTTTCCTGCCCATTTCGAATTTGGGAAAAGTTTTGATAATCCCAATAGTTTTGGTAATGCCACCATTGGTCTCGGAAAAGATCGTTTGCATGCAGGTTGTAAGGATCCATCAGCATTTAATATTTTTGGACCAATCATGCCAACATGTGTCTTGGATTCCATATAATCTACAAACGTGGAAATTGTTGATTCTTCCATGATTGTATCTGGATTGAGAATCAACAGGTAGTCACCTGAAGCAATTTTTGCAGCTTGATTTACTGCTTTTCCAAATCCAACATTTTCCTGATTTGGTATAGTTTTAACTTTAGGATAAGTTTTCGCCAAAGCTTCCACCGATCCGTCATAAGAATTATTATCGGTGACAATCACTTCAATTTCACCGTCATAATTAGATGCTATTACAGTATCGATTGCATGAAGTAGATATTGTTTTACATTATAACTTACAATTAGTACCGAAACAGTCGGACTCTGAGAACTCATTATTTATGCCAACCGAAAATCTTCCAGATTCGCAATCGCCACACCATAAAAATTGCTTCGATCATGATATTACGCGACATTTTAGATTCACCAATAGTGCGGTCAATAAAAATTACAGGATATTCTTTTATTTTATATCCTTTTGTCCATGCTCTAAAATTCATTTCAATTTGAAAAGAATATCCTTGTGATTTCACAGTACTTAAATCAATACTTTCTAATACTTCACGTCTCCAGGCTTTAAATCCAGCAGTGGCATCACGAACAGGTAAACCTGTAATAATTCTGCTATACATATTTGCGCTATAACTAAGAATTAATCGCGACAAAGGCCAATTTACCACACTTATTCCATCGCAATATCTACTGCCTATAACGAGATCATGCGTTTCCAGTTCTTTTAAAAGTAGAGGCACATCACTAGGATCATGAGAAAGATCGGCATCCATTTGAACAATTCGATCATAACCATGGTCCAATGCCCATTTGAATCCGTAGCAATAGGCAGTACCTAAACCCAGTTTCCCAGGTCTTATTTCAAGGAAAAGATGTTCGTGTCGTTGTTGATGTTCCTTAACAACTTCGGCAGTACCATCAGGGGAACTATCATCTATAATCAAAATATGAGCTTCTGGAACAACCATTGTCACATGATGGATTAGATCGGAAATATTTTTCCGCTCGTTATATGTAGGTGATACGATTAGTGTTTTCAATAGTATTATCTTCTAGTTAGACTCAATGCGATGCTTAATCTCTTTTAAACAATCATCAAGTGGATCACATGTTACCCCTAATTTCTCTTCAATTAATGGCGTAATCAAACCACTTTTTAATGGTCTTTTTGCTGCCTGCTTAAGGTCAGCAGTTGATATTGGTGATATCAAATCTTTATTTAACTCAAAAATGTCAGCAATCAATAGAGCAAAATCCAAACGATGAAGCCAGTCTCTTCCGCTATAATTGAACAGACCCCCAGCTTCACGGTCTACAATCAATCGTAATGTCCGTGCCATGGATACTGTCCAGGTTGGATTATTCCACTGATCATCCACAACTCGGATAGGTTTTCCAGCTTTCAACGAATCAACAACCCATTTCACAAAACTTGCGTCTGAATCTTTGGTATAATCAAATACAACATTGGTCCGTAGAATAGTCCACGTTCCCTTATATTTTTTTACAATATTTTCTGAGTCTAGTTTATTCTGACCGTAAACATTTATAGGGTTAACCTTGTCAGTCTCTGAATAAGGACCATTCTTACCATCAAAAACATAATCTGAAGATATATGGATAAAGTGTCGATTTTCAGTCAATGCGCATAATGTTTCCACAGCTGAAACATTAATTTTAAATGCAAGTTCAGGATTTATTTCACATCCATCAACATTGGTCATAGCGGCTAAATGTAAAATCGTATCGGGTTGTTCCTTTTCGATTACCTGTTTTACTTTTTTGTTATCAGTAATATCCAAGGGAATGTATTTGATTGGATAATTGGGCGAATTATCATGCAAGTCGACCCCAATCACATGATAATGATTGTGAAATTCTTCAAGAACGGCTTGCCCTAATTGTCCTAATGCGCCAGTGACTAATATTTTCTTTTTCATTTTTCTTGAATCGCGAATGATGACGCAATTACATCCAATTGTCTCATATATAAGTTTTTTCTTTTTTGCGGAAAATGGAGCAATGTAAATATGTAATATGACTTATCGGTTTGTCCATCATAGAACAAATAACTGGCAAAAGGACCTCCTTTTGCGTCCTCCTTAGATTCCCATACTCCCGTATAACGCCAGGCATTCCATTGATTGAATTCTGTAAGCTCGGCCTTAAACTTGTAAGGATTCGTTTGGATATGTTCAAAATACTTAGACGGAAATGAAATGGCATAATTGGCTGCCTCTGTGGAATCCGTGGCAATAATTCCATTCTCACCATGAATCGTTATCCATTGATATGGCATTTCACGACCTAACCATACAAAATGCGCTTCCACACTGTCTTTAATGACTTCCCAACCCCATGGGATTTTTATACTCCAAGGATATTTATCCGCTAGTGCTTTTTCTTCTTTTTTATGACGAGCACTTTTAAAGAGGAATTTGCGTTGACGCTGTTTCATTTTCTCATCAAATTGTTCTTTAATCCATTCGCGTTTGCCATCGAGGCTTGACATTAAATCGTCGACCGAATTGGCACTTAATATCATAAACACCTGGTTTTTAGCAAATTGATCAAACGTAAACACTACCTGATCTTTACCTTGCAGACTCTTCAAATATCGATCTTCCCCTAATAATGTCATCACAAGTTTAGTGGATGGATTTAATTCATTATTCCCTATGGATCCGATTATAACATTGTTTATTTCTTTTATACCGTTGTAACCAACTGGATCGACATATTTAAGTTTATATTTGGATTCAGGTTTTGGCGTATAAATAGTATCGTTAAAAATACTACTCAATGCTATGGTGATAGCTTCTTTGCTGGCATTATCCGTGATGACCATAATTTCGTCATCAGCGCCTATAGCTTCCCGCTTAATATCACAACCAATTGATGTCAGAATCATCCCTGTAAAAAATATGATTGGTATTATTTTTTGTGATAATATTTTTCTCATTTCCAGTCCCTAATAATGAGCATTATTCAATTCTTTTACGATTAAAATTATGATACTCACTTTTTATAGTAAACACAGAAGGTTCTATTTGCGATGTTAGTTTTCTTCCGCCAAAACAAAATTCGCTCTTTGCCTCTCAAATGTCACATCCGTAACTCGAATGTTGATAGAATCCCCTAATTGATACATTTTATCAGAGTTGCGACTTTTTAACATGTAATCCTCTTCAACAAACACAAAATCATTTTCTTCTAATGTATCAATATGAACTAGGCCTTCCGCCATGGATTTTTCCAGCTCAACAAAAATACCGAAACCCATAACTCCTGAAATTATTCCCTGAAAACTATTACCAATTTGTGTGTTCAACCATCTGAGTTGCTTTAGTTTTATATATTCACGTTCAGCAGTGAGGGCATCTAATTCCACTTTATTTGACTGATTGCATGCAGCTTGATATACTTCCCTCATTTCTGTTCGATTCAAATTTGCTCCCGACAATATTCCTTTTAGCCGACGGTGGATAATCAAATCCGGGTACCGACGTATAGGTGAAGTGAAATGAGTATAGGCCGTAAACGCTAGCCCAAAATGCCCAATATTTTTTGTGGTGTATTGTGCCTTTGTCATGGTTCTGAGTGCAACAGATTCTATTAATCCTTTAAAAGGAGAATCTTCAATATCCATAAGGACTTGCCGAATATCTCCCGGCGTAATTTGGGTAGTTGGAAGCGTAACAGGAATATGCAGCCGCTTCAACAGATTAGCAAATCGCGATACGTCGTCAGCTGGTGGTTTATCATGAACCCTGAACACAAATGGGTCTTCCGATCCATAGCGTTCCGCGACCAGTTTATTAGCCAATAACATACATTCTTCTACCATTCGATGGCTAATTAATCGCTCTTTCGGTGTTATCTCATGAGGAATACCTTCAGGATTCAGATCAAAAAGCGGTTCCGGGATATCAAAGTCAATACTCCCAAGTTTTGCTCGTTGATGCATCAACAAATCGCATACTTTTTTCAACTCCAACACTTCAGCTTTTAATGAATGTGGAACATTCTTATTAATAATATCCTCAACATCTTCATATGAAAATCGCTGCTTGCTTTGAATTACAGATGGAACGACTTCGACGTCCTGCACTTCACCATTTTTGTCCAATTGAATCAGGGCTGAAAATGCTAATCTATCTTTATCGGGTAGTAATGAACATAAGTTTGCTGATAAAGACTCTGGCAACATATGAATAACGCCCTCTGTGAAATAGACCGATGTTGCGCGACTGTACGCTTCTCGATCCAATTCTGATCCTTGTCGCACATAATGTGAAACATCAGCAATATGCACACCTAAACGCCAACCATCATTTCGCTTTTCTACAGAGATGGCATCATCAAAATCGCGTGCTTCAACCGGATCAATGGTCATACTTACTAAATTCCTTAAATCACGTCGATTTGGTATTTCATCGGCGATTGATTTTTCTGAAAATTGAGACGCTACTTCTTCAGCCGCCGTCGGGTATGTTGTGGTGTATCCATGTTTACGTATAATGAATTCAAAATCATTGGCCGGGTCTTCCGCTTTCCCAAGAACTGCAACCACTGTTACTAGAATTGGTGAAACGGGAGATCCCCAATCTTTGACTTTCGCCTCAATCATTAACCCTTTTGTAATCTCATGTTTTTTCCAATCCAGAATCCGTATTCCGCGTTCAGGAGAGACTGGTGAAACATTTAGCATATAATTATTTCCAATCTGTTCTACAGTACCCAGAAATCGCGATGTTTTTCTTTCAACGACATCAACGATATGACCTCTTCTTCGATCAAGTGTCGAACCATCTTTTACTTTAACCTTTACCCTGTCGCCATGGATGGCATTATTCAATTGTCGACGACCAATAAAGACGTCGCTTGCTTCGTCATCTGTAATTACAAAACCAAACCCTTTTTGCGTGAGAGCAAGTCTCCCCACAACATCTTTTATGGTTTGAATATTTTTATATTTATTTCCTTTTACCAATACTATTTCTTTCTCTTGTAATAGCTCTATTAGAGCTTTTTTAAAACTTGGCAATTCATAAGACTGAATTCGCAATCCTTTTGCTAAGTCTCGTTGCCGATATGTGTTTTGATCATGTGAACGTAAAAATTTTACTATACGTTTCTTTAGTTTAGAATCCATTTTGTTTATATCCTGCTTGTAAATATGACGTGGAGTTTACCCTGTGATAATCGATTCTCTTGACCGATACCATACGTGATGGATACAATTGTGTTTTCAGAGACCTGGCTATAACCAAATCCGTATCCCAGTTTTGCTCCATCAAATATTGGGGCGACTCCTGCGTCAATAAATGTGAAAAGTCGTGAATTTGACTGGGAATACTGAAATTCCATCGATTGGATAAATACCCAGTCATCGTTAAAAAAATCATCTGGATAGCCACGTAATAATGTGCTTCCTCCAAAATAAACCTTATCTCCTTCTTGAATGTTTTGTCCTTCAATTATTGTTCCTAATAATGATGATTGAAATTTACTCCCCACCGAAGAAGTAAATGGATAAAATATTTCTACCGTACCATTAAACTTTAATACGGATGACGTTACTGTTGATTTTAGTGTCCCCCCTGTTATATCAAACTCATGACGATATCCTTTTGTTGGAAGCCATCGATCATTTAATGCATAAACCTGATTGGAAACTATAAATGAACTTTCTTTGCTTTCATTTACGCCAAGTGAATCGCCTTTGGGTGTTGGAATAATTCGTGTATTAGACGTTCCAATATCCCAGCGTCCCAATCTTTCAGTAAATAGTATTATCTGAATCGCTCGATTTGATTTAACAAAACTTCCATCACGCAAATCTTGAATAAATCCAAATTTCCCACCAAAAGGAAATCCGAATAAATACGGTTCTTCAATTCCAAATTTTAACAATTGGCTTTCTTCTCCAGTTCGTTTCCACAGTATATCAATTATCCCAGCCGTTTTCCATGAATTTTCTAAATGGATATCTGCCTCCCCGGCAAAATCCCATGTTTCATCGGATTTCCTTGAGAATCCGGCAATCCCTGTTACGGTACTAGAAAAATCAGTTTGTGTCGATATGATTGCGCCAATTTTATTATTGGGTGTTCTACCAAGAATTAACTCCGATTCCCCTGATAAATAGCGATATTGGTTCAACGTACGCATAAATCGTTCATCAATATCGCGAACATTTGTTAGCCCAATGATAGAATTGTAATGTCGGGATTGGATTTTTTCAGATAATATGTCGGTGGATTTAAACAGCAGCGTATCCAATGTAGCTAAGTTTGTATGAAGAGAATATGAAACTTCATTTTCATTGAATTGGCTCAACGTATACGATGTATTCAAATCACCATTTTCTGTTAATATCGTTTCTAAGGAATCCTTAATTCCCTGATGCGTATTAAATCGAATCGTATCCTGGCTTAATGCTCCAGATAGAAATAGAATTATGATTGCACTAGAAATACGCACGTAATTCCCCATTAAAAGCGATAAACGTATCATAACGTTGATTGTCAATATAATTCAACGATGAGAGAAACGATAAGTGTTTACCTACACGAATTTCCGCTAATCCTGACATCTTAAGTGATTCCCCTAATGGTAAACCCCGGTTGGCTTCTGGTGGTATCGATGACAATTCGGTTGGACTTTTTGTGCTAACCCATTCCATATTTACCTGAAGGCGACTTGACGATTTGTAAAATCGGATTATTTCGATATTAGAACCCAAATAGGAAACATTAAACGATTCAGTATAATGCTCTCCTTCATCAAGCCCGTAAACCATAAATAGTTTTATCTGCCAATCTTTGCTGCCACTCCATTGTGGTCCACCTTCGGCCCACCATCCATCGATGTTTCGATTTCTTGACGCTGAAACGGTAGACGTCGTCCTGTAATTATGGATTTCTCCTTTTTGATTCCATCGCCAATCCTTTTGCAAAGATTCCTGCCATTCTATTTCATTCATCCGATCTCGTTTTAAATCATTTCCACGAGGATCAGATCCCAGTAAATCACGTTTTTGTCTATGTTGATAACGAACCAAACGATTTGATCTCATTGGTCTGTACGTGAGCTCTTGTCTCAATTGCCAAAATTCTCTGCTAATATCTTCCGCGGATACTCCCGAATGAAATACCGGACTGGCGAAGGAAATGACATCGCCATCAAATTTGAGTTTTAATTCTGTCAATGATTGAAATGGTTTTAAAAATGCAATGGATTGCTGCATTCCATTCAATCTGATTCTGGATAATGACTCAAGTCGAGTTACGGGTTGACGATCTCCCGTATAGGCCGTATAGGCGATAAACGCACCGTTGGCATCAGGAATATATTCATTATAAACAGGATCATAGCGATACTGCCCAAATCCTACTCCAACAGAATCATACACCAAAGCACGTTTCTCAGAAAAGGTTTGTTCAGATCGAATTTGTACATCTAGTCGAAGAGGATTATTGGGTTTGTTAAAGCGCGTCGTAATCTGCGCCATATTGAAATCCATGGAAGCAGTATTATCGGAATAATGATCGATAATCCGTTTTCGCAATTGCATGGAGCCTGACCATCCTGAGCGCACTTTTCTGGCGAAGTCAACTTCCCCGAATATTCCAACTGATAACGTATCTAACTGAGAAGTTGATGTATCAATTTGGGCAAAATCAACTCGTTGTCCCACTTTAACTGCCGATTCCACTTCAGTGCCAAGATACTCTAATCCAACGGTATTCCAGGTATATTTACTGATTCGGTGATCATGTTGATAATTGGTTTCAAATGATGGATGGAGTTTCCCCGGCAGAACCACAATTTTAGAATTCAATTGATCAAAGGTGGATTTGCCTTCCACCACCTTATTCAGATCAGCAGATAGTTCAGGAAACCAGTTTTTGGAGGCATAAACATTTGAGAATAAACGATCTTTATTTTTCTTCCCAATTGCATACCTTGATCGACCAATTTCAAAATGATCTTTTTGGTGGTTTAAAACAAAACGCCCGTCAACTAATTGTTCTTTTTGGTGTGATAATCCAGAGGCAGTATTCCAGGTTGATGCAAAACCTGCTTCACGTTCTCGTGACATCTCATGGAATTCTTCCGTCCTGCCCCAAATGGATAGCGAATAATCCCACGTTACATTATTGAAGAGAGGAATTTTATCTCCTGAGAAAATAGATCGATAGCCCAAACCAACATTGTCAGCGTCATCCTTGGAGGAAATATGGTTTAAATCATAATTGGATAGTCCAAATTCGCTGTCTATGGACAATTTGCTCATTGGTTGCGACTTTGCCTGAACCTGGAAGATTTCCTCCGTTTTGGGCGCAATGAGCTTCCTCCCCGGGGAATATAAGTCCATGGTGCTATTTCTATTGTCGGGATCAATGTATTCGAAATACAATTTTCCCGTTGCAGATATTTTTTTAGTATAGCTGCCGTTGAGACCGTCAAATTGAAATGTGACTGCATATCGATCCAAGCTGGTATCAGGGTCAAGCTCCCAATAGATATAAATTCCGTTATCAAGCACATATTTTCCATCGGGATTTATTGCGCCCGACTGAATAGAAATCAGACTGTCACCAGCAGACTTTAATGCCTCTACCACGGTTGAAGAAATCTGCTGCTGCGACGGGGAAAAGACATCTTTTTCCCTAATCCACGCCAGTGCAATATCCAGTTTGGGTTTATGATAAGAAACCTGCGCCCCCAGAACATTTCGCGAATAATTGAAATCGGAATATTGATATTCAATGTAAATGTACGAATCAGCATGGATGATATGTTTGGGATTAACGGTTAATTCGCCACGACTATAATCAATGATATAATCATTATTTTCTCCTCGTGAAAGCAGGTTTCCATCCAGATAAACTTTTTCAGTCCCGGCTAAAACGATGACATCACGGTTTCCAGTTTTTGATGTGAGGAAATAAGGTACCTGACGACCGTCTTCACCTTT
>JABMOV010000074.1 GCA_013203145.1 Fidelibacterota bacterium | reverse complement strand
GGAATAACCGACGACACCGGTTTTATCAATAGCATAAGTACTGTCACCCCAGACCAGATAATCCACGTCCTGAACAGTGGCTGAAGACCCATCCCAATAAAACAGGATGAGTGATTCATTTGTATTCCCCAGTTTTGGAGCAGCTGGATTTCCTTTTACAGTTGTATCTGATGCGACATACAATAAATCATCATTTAATGAAAGGTCTGGAAGACTGCCATATTCACTCTGATATTTTGTATTATCCCTTAAAGATAAGTAGATAGTTTCACCGGCATTGATCGAATAACTTGCAGGAAAACGTGCAATGAAATCTGAGCTGGAGGCACTCCAGTAATCAATCCCCGTTGGCAAGTTGTAGTAAAACTTGCCGATTCCATTATCCGTAGCATCAGTGATATAATAATTGGTCATATCAATGGGACTCGCTGTAGGATTTTTGATGGTAACATATTCACCATCGCTGGGCGTAATGACCAGTTCAGAAAAGATTAAATGATCGGGCTGCCCATAAAGAAACAATGGGAGCCCAATCAATAAATAACAGGTTAGTTTTTTCATAGATTATTTTACCAGCAGGATTTTGTGAATATCCTTTTTGTGTTCTGATGTAAGTTGAACAAAATATACACCGGAACTGAGTTCACCTGCTTGCCAGGTTGATGTATAGGATCCGGCATCCATGAATCCACTGCTCAGAACCGCAACACGTTGTCCTATAATATTATAAACCGACAATTCATGTTCACCTGAATGATCCATTGTCCATGCCAAAGTGGTTGATGGATTAAACGGATTTGGGTACGCAGTATGTAAACCAAACATGGTTGGAAGATTAGTATCATCATTGATTCCCAAATTCACGACATCTTCTGAGTAACCCAGCAATAATTGAAAATCTTCAGAATATTGACTTCCTACACCTGTAAATGACCAGGTTGAACCAACCGTTAATGGTGTTGTATTAATTCCAGTCGATCCCCAGATCATAACAAATGTGGAATCGTTACCTTCTGCCAATGTTAGTTTTGTTCCACCTGTAATTGCGGTGGTGTTTGATATCGTGCTCGAAACAGTGATAAGCGATCCTTCATATTCGGATGAATTTGCCTGCGCTACTGTTACTTCAGCTGCGGCAGGTAATTCATTCCCCGTCGATAAACGATTGTATGTAAAATCAACGATCTCAATGGTTGTGAAATATTGATCAACATAGCCAACCATTAATAATTCATCCCCACGATCCATATTAGGCATTATATCAAAATCAAAGATATTAATCCCATGCCCAGAGCCATCCTGGATATATGCTTTCGTATCATCAGCATCTAATACTCCAACACCAATAGTCACAATTCCCTGGATCGTAACAATTTGCTCCAAATATGAAGCTACATCAGCTTGAATATCGGCAATAGAATTCGGTGTTGAGTTTGCCACCATTACTGAACTGGTGGTTGATTCGCCTGTATTCCCAGTGTCATCCGTACCAGACACTTTAAATTGAAGTATTGAATTGCCTGTTTGGGGTGGAATTACACCCGCCCAGGTATCACCAGTCTCTAACCACATCTCAGATTCATTTAACAGTGAACCGTCTGTCCCATACCAAATGGATGCAGAAGAAATCGTCCCGGTTATCGGTGTAATATCAGCTAACAATTCAAGTTCTGTTGACGAAGTAACAAAATCGGGGGTTGATGAAACATTTGTTACCATCGGAGCATTTGCATTTTGATTATGTAATCCTAAATAATCAAACGTGTTATTATCATATACAATCCATTCAGAATCGGTACCGTTTGTCCCCGCAGAGGATGCCCAATCAGTGTTTCCAACTAATACGGTTGATTTACGAACAATAGTGTGATCTTTGGTTCCATCGGTTACACCTGCAACATCCCAACCGACACCGGGATCAGTGCCACTTTCACCGACAGCATCAATTAAAATCCAACTCCCTCCGAAATTCTGCGCCAGGCCTTGTGCATCGTTACCATTGTGATACAGCGTAATTACCAAATCAGCAGCTGCTAGCATAATTGGATCTGCCTGCGTGTGACAAATAACATAGGTTTCACCGGTTGCTAATGTGCCAGTTAAATCAATAGTGAATTCTGGCCATTCTCCACCACCGGATATCTGCCAGAATTGGAATTCTGCTAAATCGATAGCTGCATCTGTACCATTAAATATTTCAACTGCTTTATTGTAACTGGATCCCTCAATATATTCACTGAAAAATACAGCAGCAGGTGAAATGTCCATTACGTTAACTGTCAACGTATCTGTATCAGTTGCACCTTCATCATCAGTAACTAATAAAGTAAATATAAGTGTCGCATCAGAACTTGGTGATGTAAAGGAGGCAATAGACGTTGCAGCATTTGTGAGAGTCACAGTTGTACCACTAATCTGTGCCCAAAGATAGCCAGCAATACTTCCATCAGGATCTAAACTGCTGGAACCATCAAGTGTTACTTCAATGTCATATTCTACAGTTTGATCTTGTCCGGCATTTGCAACTGGGGCAAGATTATCCCCTCCTCCACCAGACCAAACATGGAATCCAAGATTCTCAAATGTATCTGAAGCATAAACTATCCATTCTGAATTATCAGCATCGGTCCCGGCTGAGACTGCCCAATTTGTATTTCCTCCATTTACTGTAGCTTTTCGAACTAACGTATGTTCACCTGTAGCATTCGCTACACCAGCAACACTCCAAGAGGTTCCCGGATCTTCCAATTCTACCCCGATAGCATCAATAAGGGTACCATTTTCAAATAAGCCAACTGCATCATCGCCATTGTAATGGCATACACTAGGATAAGCAAAGGCCACATCCGTTACCGCTAATATGTCTGCCCCCGCTGCATCGGCAGCTAAAACAAGGACATCTCCGGCGGCTAAAGTGCCAGTCATCTGATATGTAAATCCTGGCTCTACTGTTGTGGCGTCATACATGCCCCAACCAAAACCATTACGTGATAATTGAATAGTATAAGTACTCAAATCCAAAGCAGCTCCGGTTGCATTAAATATTTCAACTGCTTTATTGTAACTGGATCCCTCAATATATTCACTGAAGAATACTCCACCATCTGCAGGCTGGGCAGCGGGCAATGCACCTTCTTGAATCCAGACATTGATAAGTTCAAGCTGATCTGTGTTCGTATCAAAGTAAGTCTGATTATTTTGTGGCATTCTTGATCCACACGCTGGTGTGCCACTTAATTTTAAATAAAGAAATGATGTGCTAGGGTCAGATGGTTCTACATAATCCAAAGAGTTGCATGAACTCATTTCATTTACAATGTTTGAATATGCCTCGGTTGCGGTACTGCCAATTGTAAAACCGCCTGATGAGCCATGACATCCCAAACATCCTGCATCGGTAAATATAGGGTATACTTGTGTTTCCCAGTCAACGTTGGAAACTTGAGCAAACGATATTACAATAAATGATAAACTTAATAACACTTTTTTCATGGGATTCTCCATATACTTATTAGTTCAGATTAATTTTTGTTTAAAGATACAAAAAGGGAAAGAATTATTTGATTTTTAGTATTAATCATATTTGTGCATCTAATCGAAAAGACAAGGATTTCAAATTAATCACGAAAGCAATGCAATACAACAATCCTGGTTGATTTTCTTAAGAGATTATCAGGCTATTTTATATAAATCATTTTTGTATAATTTATTTGATCTTTATAGGAAATCTCGATGAAGTAAACTCCTGAAGCCTGATTTTTAGGTTTCCAGCTAAATGTATGTTGACCTGCTTCCAATAAACCTGACCGAACGGTCTCAACTTGATTTCCTTTTAAATTGATTATAGAAATTCTACATTGAGTGTGTTTTAGTTGATTAATGGTCCAATTAACTTGCCCGTTAAATGGGTTTGGATAGGCGGGTGATATAGAATATGATTCGGGCATTTCAAATCCGGTAGTATTTAATGAATCATCCCAGGCAAACCCCGGTGTCCCAAAATCACCAGATCCATAGGTTGAAGCTGATGCATTCCAATTTTCTGCCAGCGCATTATCTAAACTCATATCCATTATGTGCATAGAGCTACCATTCCCAAAGGGAAAAGCGCTGGTGTACACTACTTCATCAACTCTGTTACCAAGATCGTCAAAAAGAATCAATTCATCTGCTGTATTCGACAGTATAAAACTTGTCGCAACATAATCTACACTAACTCCACCATTTACAGATTCATCGTTATTTCGGCCGATAACCAAATATTCGCCAGGTAATATTAATAATTCCTCAGCGATGATATGTTCATCAGTCCCCATATCTTTTATAATCCAATCCTGAAGACTATGTTGAACTGTATCATTATTATAAAGCTCAATCCATTCTCCATATGAATCGCCCACTTGACTTGGATTTGGCATGATTTCGCTTATCACAATTTTGGCATCGGACTCAGGAATATCATTGAAATTAATATCCATATATACAGGGAGATGATCTGAACCATTGACTAAGGCATCGGCCACAGTTGCAGATACTGCTGAATTGGTTCCATCGTTGATCGCCACGTTGAAATGATTACCATCATTTCCATAAGGTGTATAGGTACCTTCAATATAATTCATATCATTTTCATCAAGAATACTCTGAGATGCGAACAACCAGTCAAATCGATCATCCATTCCGCCAAAGTTTCCACCACGAGGAGATTGGGTATGAACATCTGCAAAAGCAGGATTAACGTGCCAATCACCAATGCGATTTACCGGATCAAAACACTGACCATCGTTATCATCCTGATATTCGGTTAAAACTTGAAATGCGCCCTCACTGGAGTTATAGACGTTAAAATCACCAGTAACTATGAATGGTGTTTCTGGATCAAGGCTATTAAGATAACCCCTTAAAACGGTTGCTTCAGCGGTGCGTTCATTTTCATCTGCTGATGCCGTTCCCGCTTTTAGATGGCATCCATATACTCTGAATTCCACTCCTGATGTATAGTGGAGCATAACAAATTCAATGACATCCCTACGACCCCATATTTCTGAAGTATTTATACGATATGTACTTACAAAAGAAAATTGATCCGGTTTGTAGTATAATCCAATATCTGTATTAGTCTCGCTCTGATCCGTAAACGATGCTCCAGCATATAGTCCGGGAGTCGTATAGTTTAATACATCGGATAAAAAATCATTGAATCCAGACTGACTTATAATTTCTTCTACAATAATTATATCCGGATCGGCAGCTTCAATAACAATTCGTAGTGAGGATTCTTTTGAATCATCACTACCACCATAATTCAAAATATTATATGTCATAACTCTATTGGTTGATGTGATCCCAAATGAAAATAATAAAATTATTGGTAAATATTTTCTCACTTAATAAATCCGATAGTTATTAATAAGGAAGTTAAATATACTAGAAAATCTGATGGTAATTAATTGATAAACATCAATTATTGTTATATCATATAACCTGGATTCAAGTCGTAAGTGCAACATTTGATACTTCTCCCGAAAGGATCGGTAAGTCCTGCCCCAAAAATACCTGATTGGGCGTTTTGAACCCAAGACATTTCCTGGGACGGTTGTTTAACCTTTCCATTACGAAGTTTACTTCTGCGTCTGTGATCGTTTTAAAGTCTCTGTGTTTGGGGAAATACTGGCGAATCAAACCATTGGTGTTTTCATTTAATCCTCATTCCCAGGATGAATAGGGGTGGGCAAAATAAATATCTGCATTCAGGGCTTCAGCCACGGCTTCATGATCCGCAAACTCCTTACCATTGTCCTTCGTAATGGTATGAACGTTGTCCATAAAAGATTTAAGCAAATCCAACAGAGCCTTTTTCACCTTTTCCTTTGTTTTCCGTTCAACTTTTTGAATCAACGTATATCTGGACTTTCTTTCTACCGTTGTTACCAAGGCCTGTTTGTGTCGCTTACCGATAACGGTATCCGCTTCCCAGTCACCGATTCTTGCACGCTGTTGAACAATAGCCGGACGATCATCAATACTGACTCTATTTTTAATCTGCCCACGGCGATCATTAGACCCATAGCGTTTCTTCCTCTTCTTCTTGCACCGTAAATGAAGGTACAAATCCCCACCGTCTTGTTTATCCTGAAGAATATAGTGGTAAATCCATTCATGACTCACAGTATCGACCATGTTCTCTTGCATCCACCCACTGATTTGTTCCGGGCTCCAGTCCTCTTTGATCAGGGTTTCAATAAAGGACCATGTTCCGCTATCAATACGGGGCGGGGATTTACCCTCCCGTCTAAAAAGAGCTATTTTCTGGGCTTGTTTGTATCGATAGCCACGGTCACCATGATTTCGGCGTACCTCCCGGCTGACCGTCGATTTATGAACACCGATTACCACTGCAATCTCTGATTGACTATGGCTCGTTTTAAGCAAAGTATAAATTCCGTATCTTTGTTCCAGTGTGAGCTGGCTGTAGTGTCTCATTAGTGCTCCTCATATTAGTCTGAAAGAGTGGGGATGCTACGCCAGCTCTCCTTCCTCTCCAAACTTTCTTTGAGTTGCACTTACCAGTTGAATTCAGGTAATAATCACAACATCCGAACAATGAATAATGTGATCTGAATAAATATTAAATTCTATCTAACAACCTTAGACGCAAATTCAAATGTATATCCCGCTTTTTTCAATTCAGGGATATCATTTTGTAAAACGCTTAATGTCGCCTGTTTGGCATGCCCAATCCCAACAGCGACACCCCAACGATCTGATTTTTCTGCTAATTCAATTAATTGATCATGAATTAATGCTGGGTCAAACTCATTATCAAGAAAGACATTGCGTCTTCTTGTCTTTACACCTAATTCTGTCATAGTTTTTTCACCAATGGAATTTGCCGTAGTCCGGCTATCAATAAAGAATTTTCCTAAATCTTTGAGAGTTAGACCTAAAATGCGCATAACACGTCCATTTTCGGTGGCCTTTGAGCCTTGATGATTATTCATACCAATAGCTTCTGGAAGATTAGCATATGATTGCTGAACACGATGTTCTAACTCATTACTTGTCATCGATGTCTTTAAAGTAAAATCATCTTCACCTGGAGAATCTGTGTGAGACTCCATGGGCATGTGAATGATAACTTCTTTCCCTGCTTTTATCGCTTTTTTTGCAAAGGATGAACTATTTCGATGTCCTGGAATCACAGCACATGTAATAGGAGCATTCAATGCTAAAAATCCGTCGGAAATTTCATCATTTCGATATCCAAAATCATCGATAATCAGTACAATTGTACCATGTGAAATGGTCTCTTCTACTTTTGCCACTTCTTCATCAGATGGTATAGTTTTATCCTTCACCGCTTCCACTATTTTGGGACGATCCGTACGGATCATTACAATTGCCATTACAATGATAATGGCAATTAAAATAATATTTAATAAAATTGAATAATTAAGTTTTTTCATTTTGGAAGTTGAATAGAAATATCAATAAGATGAGGAATGCCTAAGTCCTGAGACCCAATCTGAAAACCATAGCTAATGTTATAAATTCCGAAGTTGATACCAAATCCACCTGAGAAAGATAATACTTCACTGGAATACATAACTCCCGACCTCAGGATTAATTGCTTCCATGTGATTTCATCCCCAAGTCTAAAAATCAATCCGCTGGTTTGGGAGGTCCATTCCAAGGATGTCATGATTCGTGGGTTCATTGGTAGTGACTTAAATTTCATTCCTGAACCACCAATTATGCGGACTGGGAAGCTAGGAGCATCCTGCCCCCAACCACTGAATGATCCAAGATTCAGGACAGCTAATCCAACTTCGAGGTCATTGTTAACAGGCAATAATAAACCAGCGTCGATAGCATATCCCTTTGTTCCTGCAGTATAGAGTTCCATTGTAACCGTTTTTAATCCTATGCCAAGTTTCATATTATTTAACATGCGAGCATATTGGATTTCAAAGCTGGCACCATAACTACTGAATTGGGCTATTGGGTCATCGGTTGGAGTTTCGGTACGGTATTCCATTCCGGTTAACCCAACATACCGCCCTTTTGTGCTCAATTGTCCGCCGAATTTACTTGTTGTGTATGCAACAGTCATTTGTCGTGAATCTGCTAACCACGATCCGTAGCTCATATTCATAGCGGGTCCACGATCTGACACCTGAATACCAGCTGGATTAATCGTTGAAAATTCAGCTGGGAGAGGATGATCTCCTCTTGCTAAAGTTTCTGCAGAATAAGGCACAGATAAAAACCCCGATCCAATGCCGAAAACGATTGAGAGTAAAGAAAGATAGAGTAGTATATTTTTCATTTAAAATTTGAAAGCGAATGTGAAAATGTGATTAACCCCCGGACCAGCGTCAATAGCCATACTATAATCGATAGAGGCATCGTCAGGGTTTCTAAAGCGATACTTCATACCTGTGCCGAAAGCAATCCTATTATTTCCCATTCCAGCTCTAAGGAAATAATAATCCATAAATTGATATTCTGCACCAAGCCGGTATGTTGGAGAAAGATATTCAATGCCATCAGCAACAATTCCAATGTCGCCTGTCATAAATAGCATTTTAACCGGTAGGGAAACACCTAATCGATAAATCACAGGAAAACGATCTACATTATCAGCACTTCCATTTTCTAAAATTTTACTCGTATCCCAATGATATCCGGAATTCAAATCCTGGACAACAAAACCCACAGCTCTATCTTTTGGGAGTTTAATCAGAACACCCACATCGAATCCGCTACCATTTCCGCGTAACTTTTCTTCATTCAATGGTAAATAGTGATACATAATTTTAATATTGATCCCAAATGAGAGCCACGGTTTTATCCGTTGGGCAAATCCAATATAAGCTGCCATTTCACTGGTAGTTAACATATCGGTATGTTGACCAGCCTGAGTACGGCCGTCAATGTTAGTCGTTGCAGCTTGGATAAGCGCCAGACTAATCCCCGCTGTCGGTGGCAGTTTCATGGCAAAACCTGTGGCGGATAATCGACGATCCAATGGCATGGTATGATGAATGACTGAAATTCGTGGTGACACCATAAAAGCTGTTGCAGCAGGATTATGATACGTGGCAAAACCATCATCAATGGCAGCAGTAAATGCCGATCCCATTGCTATGGAGCGAGCCGTTGTACCAATCCTTAAAAAAGAACCTGTATGACCAGCATATTCTGTTGCGAATCCCAGTGATAGAAAAATTGAAAGAATGATTAGTTTTTTCATTTGATTACAATCAGTTTAACCCATTCTGTTTTATTGTCATAATTCAAACTGAGAAAATAAGTACCGTTATCCACGATTCTGCCATTGTTATCCTTGCCATTCCATTTCAATGTGCCTTCGTTTTTGCGACGATCAAATTGGGTAGAAATGACTTGTTCCATAGCAAAATTGTAAACAGTTAAATCGATAACAAAAGATGTTGTAACATCGGTGTGAATCCGTACGTAGCCATCCCCATCCATAGTATTATGAGAATTTGGAGAAAATGGATTTGGATAGGCATAGACTTCATCAGCATCATATTCTGCCCTAAATATTTTCCATGCCGATCCATCCAAATCAGTGGATCGTGCCAATCCATCCCGAGTGCCAATCCAAATTACAGGATCGGAATAATACATTCGATCATCTATTACAGCTGCATAAATCTGATCACTTAGTATCTCATCTGATTGCATGGGCGTGGCATCCTTGGCAGGTTTAAACAATGCCCAAGTCTGACCGTCCTCTGATTTCCATAAACCCTTATCAGAAGCGGCCAAAATAATGGAGTCTTTGGCAGTCACATTATAAATTCGTTCCCCTACCAATGCCCGATTCCATGTCAATCCATCATTATCTGTCCAAGCTAATCCCCTATCTTCAGTGGGATCGTCAGCATTAAGACAGGCAGCCCAAATCTTTCTTACACCGTTCCAATCTTGTTTTGCTAATCCAACAACAAAATTACCGGTAACATTATCCAAGGGATAAAAATAATGAACCCAGTCAATACAACCATTACTACCAACGACACCTAGGTTAATACCATTTGCGGTTCCCACCCAAATAGTGTCACTATATGCTAACACCGAAAACCCTTTATGGTTATGATTTCCCAACGATGGGTCTCTAGGATTGAGGTAGAAATTTTTAAGAACCGATTTTCCACTGATAGTTTCATAGACTGAATCAGCACAAGTAATCAGTCCTTCTTCACCATCAATTGGTAGCGGAATACGATCCCACGCGTTTTCTAAAATATCAAATCTTCGAATTCCTCCCGCCCAACTTGCTATCCAAATATAATTTCCTGACATAGAAGCATCATAGGTCACATTCTGATGATCCGTTGTTACAGGTAAAGCGCGGAAAAATCCATCTGCAAAAGGAGCTAAACTATCGGCTTGTCCATCGACTGGTTGAGGATGGTATGTCCATGTTATTAATGAATCAGTAGCATCAGAGGTTACATAGATGCCTGCACCGACTGACACTTCATTATCACTGGTTGCAGCTGCAAAAGCGACTTTATTGCCCTCACTTGTAATCGCTGATATACCATAATTCATTACAACAGTTCCAATATCAGTCGAAATTGTATCGAGTGTAGTAATCGTCAATGAATCCACAACTCTACTGATTCCCCTGCCCGTACCTAACCAAACAGTAGAATCACCTTGAATTACGATTTCAGAAATGATATTGCTCAACAATCCATCTGAAGAACTTCTATAAGCTCTAGCATCATTTAAATAAAATTCATCAGCTACGGTATTTTGGGAATATGAAATTCCCAAAACAAGTATCAAATAAAATAATCGGTTCATTGTACTACAATCCTATGAGTGATCGTGTCACTATATTCAAATTGAAAATCTTGTGCCTCAAAAATCCAATCATATATTCCTGCCGTAGAAGCCGACGATAATGGAGCCTGAAAGGAATAAATTCCATCATTCGCTGTAACATCGCCGCTTTTGATATTGGGTTCATAGAGAATAATTGTCCCTCCATCATCATACATATAAATATAATTTCCATTATTGAAAAAGGAATCCAAAACAGTGTGATAAGAACGGAACCCTACCCATTTGATATCATCTAACCCGTTTGCATCAGATACCTTGCAATTTAACTGAACAAGATTGAATCCATTCCCTGATGGTCGTACAATTGTATCCGGTACAGAGATATTTAAAATATATGGCTTAAGATTACCTAGATGAAAAGAATCTGTGACTGTTTTCATTAAAGTATTATACTGTGCATAATAAGTGATAAATACTTTCCCACTATCTGAACTTGAAACAGGATGTGATAATTCCGAAGAAACTGAGTTTGATATTTTTCTCATCCAAATATCATCCGTACCGATAATATCCCCGTTTGTGCCATCATCATATAAACGTATAGTATCTGGTATTTGAGTAGTATCAACACCATACCAATATACCCTAACTGAACTTAATGGGTTTCCTTCAAAGTTAGGTTCAGTATCAATTGAAAAAGCCAGTTTATTGTCATTTTGAAGGTAAATAAATGTATAATCTCCCAATGGAACAACTTGGTCAGGTTCAGGATCTGATCCGGGACATCCCCAAAATAAACCGGCAATAATTATCATGGCTATTTTTCGCATGCCAGAAAAATAGGGAGTGTTATTATTCCAATCAATCATTCCTTTGACTCCAAATATAATGGACTAATAAAGTTCCAACTTGCTCCAGGCTTTCCGGCGAGCAATTCCCCGGAACATCATCATGTGTGTGCCAGTAGTTCGATCTTGCATTGGGATATTCAAAATCAATGATGTCAACAGCAGGTATTCCAGCGTAATCCCAAAGCGGTATATGATCATCATAGATTGATTTATCAATAGTTGATTCAAAAGCAGAAAGGTGAAGGTTTTCTGCCATCCGCCAAAGCTCTTTTACCAATTTTGGTGCAATCTGATATGAATTTCGTTCAATTGGTATTGATAAATCCGTATCTCCAATCATATCAAGAATAATTGCATTGTCAGGCATAGCAATTGGGAGATTTTTGGCAAAATATTGTGACCCTTGTGCAAAAGACTCATTTGATCCTGATACACCTAAATCTTCACCATCCAGCAAAACAATCGTTACGGCTATAGGTGGTGGATTTATTTTAAAC
This sequence comes from Fidelibacterota bacterium, assembly GCA_013203145.1. Taxonomy (GTDB): domain Bacteria; phylum Fidelibacterota; class Marinisomatia; order Marinisomatales; family JABMOV01; genus JABMOV01. Next base: position 8,459 of record JABMOV010000074.1, on the reverse strand, counting down.
AAACGTGCAATTTCTAATAATACAGCTACACCGCTAGCACCATCATTTGCTCCTAAGATGGGTTCATTTCGTAGTTCAGAATACTGATCCGAATCTGCCCAGGGTCGCGTATCCCAATGAGCGCCCAACAATAAGTGATTTTCATCTGTTGGATTAAACTGGGCAATAATATTTTCCAATTCATAGGTTTTGTGGTCACGGAGTTCAGTATATTGAAATGGTTGTGTAAAAACGGTATCAGCGTAACGTGTAAGTATATTAATTAGATAATTTTTACATTCATTATAACCTTGTGACCCAGGATTTCGCGGACCAAATTCACATTGTTTCTCAAGAACCGAGAATGCATTCATACCATCAAACTCAACCGGAGGTGTTTGGCAACCAACCATTGCAGATGTTGTAATTATCGTAATTAGAGATGTTAAACTTTTTTTCATTATCCCGAAATCGCTATGTTTACATCAAAACCAAAATCGCGATCTATTTTTCTTCCCGTATGGCTTGTATCAGATTCACGATATTCATAAACAAGTCCTCCACTCACTCGCGAAGTAAATGAATAACTTATACGCAAACCTGCTTTCCAGCTTGAGTTTTTGTCCTGACTTGTGAATTTCTCATCAATATTACTCCGTCCCTTTGAGCCACTAGTATTACTGTCAAAATTGAAATTAAAGTTCATTGTATTATCAATATGAAAATCATCCATCATTGGTAATGGGATTGTCAACCCACCTTTATGAGAATAATTAGCACCTGCATTAAAGGACGATTCCATGCGCAAAGTTTGCCCATTATCCCTTTGTTCCAAAGAAGAAGATTGATTGTATCTCATATTAAGAGAAAATCCCTTTTTAAATGAAAATGTGAAACCAGCTAATGGAGCAAAGTTAGTATTAATACGGCTGGATCTTTCATCTGATTCATTGTCTTTAATGAAATCCTGTAACTTCCAGAATGACGGATCTGCAACTATTGTTGTGTCTGAAAATTGCCAGGCACGTGTTTCTTTGCCGGAATAAGCATGATCAAAAGAAAGTGAACGAACATATTTTTTTATAAATGGTAATTTTTCCAATCCATTTATTTTAACAGACCATCCACTAAATGGAAATCCTTCTGTCATATCTTTCCCATATCCCAAGTAGTCTCGTGTAATATTCCATTGATCAATTCCAGCACCGCTACTACTATGTGAGAGGCTTTGTGCATAAGAAAGTGTAACATTTAGATTTTTTATGGGCTTAACTCCTGATCGAATTGCGAAATCAAGTGTTTTATCCCAATTTCCTACATTTGAACCTACATTTTCAGCGTGATTCAAACCATGGTCAGGTAACCAACCAAATTTATACCCTATTGGGACTTCGCCCTGAATACCATTTCCTGTTCGGGTTAGAGATTCTGTAAATGTTAGGTTAATCGGGTTAACTTTTTTTAATAAACCATAAATTGATTTTAATATTATACTCTCTGAATTTCCTTTTTTCTGCTTGGTCTCATCGGGTTCAATATTTGTTCCCCCTCTAGGTCTAGTTGTTGAAGATGTTTTTTTCTGATTGGGCTTGTAAAATGTTTCCATTATAGCAACCAAATTTAAATTTACATTGGAATTGAAACGAAGTTGTGTCCCTATGTTTGCTCCATCAACATTACTTCCCAATGGAGAACTCCATCTATAATTGGCTGAATGTGTAAAGTTCGGTTTTAACCAGCTGAATAATTGAGGATTGAATTTAGTGCTTACACTTTCGGTTGTATTCGTCAAGATGCCAGTATCAAATGCTTCAAGATCCCAGTTATATCCTCTTTCACTCCAAATATGATCCAAATCACTAGTCATTGCTTTTTTATATTGCGACGATAATGATTCAATAAATTTATAATCCAGACCAAAAGATCTATTCAACCCTAAGTCATAAGTATGCGGACTTGGTCTGGCATTTCTAGGTTTTTTTGAACTGATTTTTTCACTCAGATTTGCACTTGTATTAAATGATGTTGGTGTATAGTATAAATGGAATTCTTCGAATTTTTCGCCTACTAATGGTATGGATGATAGCCATTTAAACGGACTAAAATAATTATCTCTTCCAAAACTCAGATTATATGCACCTTTCCAATTATAGCTTTGATCAATTTTTTCTTCCATGATATCATTAGAGAATGATTTTCGTGAAGCGCTGAAACTCCCATTCAAGTTATCAAGGGTATACTTTATCAAACGATTATCTGATTTACTTGATTTTTTGATACTTGTAGACAAGGATAATGATTCCGAGAGTGTTTTAATGGAATCAGGAACGGAAGCCGGGTTTATATATATATCTGAACCGGGGATATATTTCGGTTTACTTACGGAATTTGAATAAGAAGTTGTTAAAGGAATATTAATCCCTAATGATTTTGGTAAAAATTTTGAAAGGTTAATGCTTGTGTTCAATCGAAAATCTTCTGTGGTAGTATTTGTACCTAATCGCTGCTGCAGGACATGAAAATCTGCATCTTTGCGACTATACATAATGGTTGCGCTTCCAATATCGGATAGATTTATCTTTGATTGAACGCGCATAGCGATGCCCTTTTCTTTCTTCACACCGCTTAAACGTAATTCATCCAGCCAGATTTCGCCAGTAATTGGTTCATCAGCTCTATTTCTTACTCCAACAGTAAAATACTGACTTCGTTGAATTGCTGGTGAACCATAGATTGAAATTTGTTTACCTGTCAACTCACCATTTTCATCAGTGAAGTAGTAATGTTTTACCGTACTTGAATCAACAAATATATCTGTTTCCCGAATCTTTTCAATATTTGTTGAATCTTTTACCTTTAAGGCTGTAAGCCAATTCAAATCCAAATTAACTGAGTTACGATTCTCAGATTCATCCCAACCATCATACACTGGTTGAATAATCTCATAATAATTATCACCAAAACCGAATTGGATAAATGCGTCCACATCTGATTCATCATAATTAATCCAAGGACTATCTCCATAAATATACATCTTCATGCGATCATAGGTTAAATAACTCTTAGCCCGATCACCGGATAGATTCAGCAATGTTTTCTTAGCAGCTCCCTTGTGCTCTGATGGCAAACCATTAAATTGCAATACCAATGATTGTTCTTTTGACTCCAACTGATTAATTGGATCATATTCACCTTTAACACCTTTTGGCGGTTTATAATAAGCATTGTCTTCAGTATTAACAACAGTTATGGCAAACATACTATCTGCATTTATAGAATGATAAACTGTTACGTTACCTGTTTCGCCATTAAAAACTTCTTCTTCCCATTGATATGCATCCGCATACTGGTTTGATTCTAATTCTGTTACACCGAGTTCAACCCATTCATTACCGACCATTTCCATTTTAGCTATGCGTAGTACTTCGCTATTTTCTTCCAATTGAACTCCGGACCACACAAGTCGAAGGTTTTTAACATCACCCCATGATATCTGATTTAATGCTTTAAAATGTGTTAATGGAATTCGGTATAGTTTCCACCCTGTAGGGCTTCCATTCTTAACTGTAATCCCAGCCAAATAAGTGGTATCTGCAAGATCCAAGGATGCTGAAAAATAATCGTTTTTATTATCCAAAAATCCTGAGCGATCTAAATCTTCTGTATCTGGGTATAACCCGCCCTCCTGTATTTGGCTACCGGATCCGTTTCCTTCTGTTCCATTAATTTTCTCGTATTTATTACTACTCTCTTCATAATACCAATTGTCATTATTGGGATCGTCCCTGTTATCTACCAGAGGATTAATCGGGACAGAATTACTGGTTGTTTCATAAAGTTCATAATATTCGTCATAAGTACTATCTGAAAGGCAGCCACCCCAACCATCTTCATATTCATCAAAACAACCATCAAGACCTGTATCCTCACCATCATCCAGTAATCCATTTCCAATAGGAAGACTTTCTGCTTTATCCTCAGTGTTAAGCAACCCATTTCCGTCCTGATCCTCACTTATTTTTCCAATGTCGACCGTTAAATTCCCCTTACTTCCATTGATCCAAATTTCGAAAAATTTACTTTTTGTCTGATCATAGTCTCCGCTATAAAAAGTAGTTGTGATACCAGCCCATAGAGAATCTGTTGCCATTGCTTCCTGGTGTTTCCTTTTTTTCATCTGTAACATGAGAATATCAGTTGTCTCATTTCCAGCTTGAAGAGAAGTAGATTGATTCGGCCAGATATTTTTTGTAAGAGTTTGACCGTAAGGATTATACCACCACATATTAGTACGATACACTTGGTCTACAATTCTGCCAGTTGCAAAGTCTACAGGTGCCGATGCCATCTTCCAGTACCGACGCAAAATGGAAGGATTTGTCGTTCTTTTCGCCCCTTCAAAATCATCAATAAAAGCTACTCCATTGGGATCTCCCGTAGCTGAATTATTTATTGGATTAGGATTTGGCAATACCTGTGCAATTTCACCTTCTAAAGAGAATTTACTTGCCTTATCTGCTTCAATTATTGGCAACCGATCAAGCCATCGTGTAAACCCATCCATGCCTATTTCATAACGACCATTTATATCCCATATGAAATTTCTAGTTGGTTCGTATCCCACCTCTACTTTTTGGTCAATAACAGACTGATTAAAATACAATGCTGTAGCACCAATAAATGAATTGTCATTGATGTCCATTTGTGCTCTGGTACCAACAATAACTTTTTTGTCAAAAGATACAAGTTCGTGTTTATCATAGAGAATTTTAATATCAGCATTGGGATCTTTTGCAGCATCAGATTGAAGAATTATTGTTCCCGTAAAATAGTCAATTTGATAATCTATACCGCGGATTTGCTGTACTCCATTTATTTTTATTTCTTCACTTCCTTCAACTAGCATAAATCCTAATCTAATTGTCGAACTGGGATTTGAATAATCCACTTCTATAATAAAGTTATGATCCTGATTTGCTTGAGTAGCATTATTTAAATACATATCTCCATTGCCCAGGAGTCCTTTTAATTTATCATTGTCATTTCCATCTGGGACAGAATCACTGGCAAATGGATGATAATAGGGAAAAAATAGCTCACCATTCCCTAAACTAACAATATTCGGATTTTCAATATCGATAAGTTCATCAGGTGTTTGGTTACCGTTTTTATCCTGTTTATCTAATTCAAAAAGTTCGATGTATGGAGTAGCATCTGGTGTACGATCAGATATTGTGCCGCCTTGATTATACACTAGTCGTACTTCAAATCCTTCTTGATTGATATTTGAGGCTCCCATGTAATACACATTTTTCAACATAAGAGACCAAGCATCATCTTCATATGAAGAATTGCGATCCTTTATCCTTTTTAATACTAGAATAGTGTCTGTTTCTGTAACCCCCTGTCCAACTGTTACAATTCTCTGGTTCGTTGGGTCATTTCGATATACCAAAGAGAATGTACATCCTAAAATTTCACCTTGAGCTCTTTGATTTAGTCGTAAATAGCCATAGTCTTCTGAGATATAATAATCAGTATTTCTTTCCAATCGAATAAATAACTGATCACTTTTATTTACGGTTGTATCTAGAGATAAAGCTTCAGTAAAAGTGATACCTGGAGATGCGGATGCAAGATTTTCCGATGTTGTTCCACTTCGATATAATTCAAAATCAACAATCTTCACATCGCCTACATAATGGAGACCCGTTTCATCATCTAATGGGAAAAAAGGCTGAATTTGAAACGCCATACCATTAAAACCATCTATATCATTTGATATGATTCCATTTCTAAACCACTCATGAACTAAAAAGTGCTGATCTTTTATATATTGATTATCTTTTATTACAGTAGTTTTTTCCTCATTACCCCCTTTGTATTCTTGCTGTTCTTTCTTTGTTTGTTCAATAGAAGCAATGGTTGTGACATCAATTGGTCCCAATTTTGATACAGCTTTTAATCCAAATAATCCTTTATTCGATCCTGAAAAAGTGACGTACTGGGTTGCAGGCAATGATAATGATATATTTCCCGCTTCAACTTTTTGTACAATATCATCTTCGTGTCCATCATATGTAATGCGAATATTATTTTCCCAATCAAAATCTCGTTCTGAATCCTGATCCATTTTCACGGTAATCCGGTCTCCAATTTTTCCTTCAATATTTAGATTTTGTTTTTGATCAAATTCCAGGTGAGTATTCTGCATATCCTTAATGCTAGATGTGACAAGCTGTTGATCCTGAAAAACCATTTTCCCCGATATGTTTACATTCCCTCTTACGCGTAAAGACGCCCGACCTAACCCACCTAAATCCAGGCCCACAACTTCAATGGATTTTCCGCGATCTTTTTTGCCATCCTTCTGTACATTATATTTTTTATTAACACTCTTCAGAAATTCCAGTTTACGGTTTACTATAAGCATGTTAGAAAAATACCAATCCATGGGAGCCACGAAAGGCATTTTGACTATTCGACCGTCAACATATTCTGTGAGTGAGATATACTTCCATTCACTGTCGATATGTATTTCAACTTCACGGTCACCATAGGATGCAGTATACCATCCCCTGGGTAACAGCAAAGTATCTGGAAGCATCCCCATCGTTAATGGCATCCCTGGGAAACCAGATACTGTATAGGGATTTGTTAACGGGATTTGTTCAGTAGATGAAACAATTTGGGCATGGATGAACGGAAACAAGCAAAGTACGAAGACGAACTTCACCGCTGACCTCAGAATTGAGGTTTTTCGAATTTGACTGATATGTTTTAATTGGGGAATAAGACCGCCGGAATTAATAAATGATAGCTATAAACCTATAGGGTACTCCTTAATTTTCAGTCGTTTGATAAATGATAGTTTCCAGCTTCGTCTTTAAAGCCTCCATAGCGCGGGCTCGATGACTGATTGAATTTTTCTCTATTGCTGTCATTTGTGCAAATGTTTTTCCTGTTTCAATACTAAAAAATACTGGATCGTACCCAAATCCTTCTTTGCCTTTGGGCTCTTCAGTAATGACTCCTTTTATGGTGCCTTCTGCCCATAGTTCCCGGGAATTGTCCACATAACTCATTACCGTATGAAATTGAGCTGTTCGCTGGTTTGGTGGAACCCCCCTCATTTCATCAAGCAATTTATTCATGTTGTCCTGATATGTCACTTGTTCCCCGGCAAATCGGGCTGCATAAATACCTGGAGCACCATTCAAAGCATCCACTTCTAAACCTGTGTCATCGGCAATTGTGGGGAAACCTGTAATGTCATGAACAGTCCGAGCCTTTAACATACTATTTTCTAATAAGGTTTCTCCGGTTTCAGGAATATCCCCAATATCCGGAAAATCCTCTAACGTTTTCAGTTTAATAGGGAAATCCGATAAGACAGCTAGAAGTTCTTCAACCTTGTCTTTATTATGGGTCGCCAGTACAATTATGTTTTTATTCATTCTCAGCACGGAAAATAATGCCGGGGAACATAGGATTATTACCTTCGTGACACAAGTATTTTCGTTAATACTTTTTGAGAATGGCAAATCTGTTTAATACTAAATATTCATTAAGTAATTATGCGAAATAATTTTCGAAATATTTATAAATATTAAATAGATAAATGAATTTGCTTTGGCATTCTGACTTTCAAGGAATCAATTTATACTCAAAAATGTAAATATTGAACACTACTATTTGGTTTGGTATCGTTGTTTTCCTAATTTCTCCGCGCTCAATTTCGGCTCGATAGCTCAGTTGGTAGAGCAGAGGCCTGAAAAGCCTTGTGTCCCCAGTTCAAGTCTGGGTCCTGCCACCATTTTTATTATAGTTATTTCAATGTTTTTTAGCCTTAGGAAAATTGGTGTCTTCTTATCCTCAAATCTCCAATCGTATATCGCAAATCACAAATCTGAAATCTAATCTTTCTTCTCTTCCCCGCCTTTATCGATTATCTTAACTTTCTTCGGTATAAGCAAGAAAATTACATAGGGTGGAATGAACGCAATAATGATTGCAATAAATGGAGATGTTATATAATTCTTAAGAATGAAAAATATTGAAAGAAATATAATCCCGAAAATTAGATTGTAAAGCATTCTAATTGGATGCCATTTGATTATAGTTTTACAGTCTGAACAAGTATAAGTTTTAAAAGGCGTACTTAAATAATTCCAGAAAAAAGAAACTTTCTGTCCACAAACAGGACATTTTATACGTTTAAAACCCATATTTCCTCCTATGTGTTTTGATTTGTATATTTTATATTATAATTTTTATTTATATAAAACCAAATTTTATCTAATCTGGTTATTTTTTGATTTGCTTGACAAATATTTAAGTCAGGAAGTTTAAATTATTTCGAGTCGAAAGGAACAGAGTGACATCGACTCGAGGTAAAAGTTTCAGATTGCCTTGGCTCATCGTACTTTACGAGTCATATATTTTTCGAGTCGAAAGGAACAGAGTAACATCGACTCGAG
>JABMOV010000073.1 GCA_013203145.1 Fidelibacterota bacterium | reverse complement strand
TTGGACCTCCCAAAGCCCAACCTAAAACACCCCAGAACTGTTTTTTACCTAAAGCCAAAATATTTCCTTTTCATTTTTAACGGAGTTCATCATTTGTTGATGAAAAATTTTGATACTGAGTACTAACTTATTTGTTACCGGAACTTTGTGTTATTTACGGAATTAATAGTCCTCAGTAAAGAGTCAAAACTACGCAGTTTCATTTGTTCTAAAAAAGGTATATTCAGGTATGAAGAAATCGCTCCGAATGAAGGTTGGTTATCGTTTGCGATCATTACGAAAACCCATCTTTCATAACGAACCTGTACGCTTTTCAGCCGATGGTAATGGTGTGAATTCTATGTTAGTCATATTACCTGACCTAGTAGAAGAATACCGAGTAGCCCGTCATTATTTTAAATCAGTGCAAGACCTACATCCCGAAATCCATTTTACTTTCTTAATCCCAACATCGCACATTGTGGATTCAGTTGAATCATCGAGTAATGGAATAATAATTATTACTGAAAATGACCTTGATCGATGGCATTTACCCGAAAAATCATTTATTACTAAGGTGTTTTCCAGACCGTATGACGCTGCAATAAATCTCAGTTCACGTTCAAATCTAATTGCGGATTGGATTATGAGGTTTGCCCAATGTCCTTTACGAATCGGATATCATTCGCAAAAAGAATCTCACAATTACAATTTGTTGATTGAGAGAAAAGGACGGGTTTCTCTGGAAAAAACATATGTCCAAATTCAGAGATTATTAGGCTTATGAATATATATTTTTACGAAGACAAAACAGCAGCTCAATTTGATCCAATTTCACTCACACGACCTGTACATGCCATTAGATGCGGACAGAAATCATTTGTTGAATGGAATATTGACCAGCTACCTAAAGATAGTCACATTTCTTTATTTGTTAGAAAAGAAATGGAAAATATATCGAAAGAAATATATCCTGAATATTCGATCAATCCGGATAATCTTGAAGATGGAATATGGGTTTTAGCCTCTGCTGTACTTAAACGTGAAGAATGGAATGATCTGATTGAATCAAAAACACCATTCTTCAAAAATGATAAACAGGTTGCCTGTTTTCGGACTTCAGATCAAGCGCAAAAATGGCTGCTTAATTCAGAATCATCCATGACCGTCGATAGCACAGTTGCCCAAAAAATAACCCTACAGTATTCGGTGCCAGAGTATTTATGGGAAATTTTACCATTAGCTCATCAGCTACTAAATGATGAATTTGTGAAGAATAATTTTTCAAAAGAAAGGGATAGTCTTTCACTAATTAATGAAGGCAACATTTCGATTGATGAGACCGCTGAGATTCTACCTCAGGTTGTTTTAAATGCAACTGACGGTCCGATAATTATAGAAAAAAATGTGAAAATATATCCATTTACGTATATACAAGGTCCTGCCTTTGTTGGTGAGGGATCGGTCATATCACCGCATACACAATTTAAGAATTCTTATTGTGGCCCCATGTGCAAATTGGGTGGTGAAGTCAGTAAAACAATTATCCAGGGATATTCTAATAAAGTGCATGACGGACATTTAGGGGATTCCTTTTTAGGCGAATGGGTAAATCTTGGGGCCGGTACTACAAATAGTAATTTAAAAAATAATTATCAACCAGTATCCATATCTGTTAACGGGACTATGGTAAACACAAATACATTATTCGCTGGTTTATATATTGGAGATCATAGCAAAACTGCTATCGGTACTCAATTTAATACTGGGACAATTGTTGGTCCTGCATGCAATATAGTTACATCTGGTTTACCTTCGAAATATATTCACCCATTTACGTGGTTTATAAATGGGAAGCATATCAAAACAAGGATTGAAAAATTTTTCAAAACAATGGAATTATCCATGAAAAGACGCAACCAAATTCTTTCCGAAGCTACTACAGAATTGTACAAATATATTTATGACAACAGGTAATAGTGAAAGTAGATATTTACATTCTATTTAATTGCTAAAATATCAAACTTTATTTGATATTGACGATCCAATCGCCCCCATGTATATTAGCCCCCGATTTTAGAAGGAATTACGAATGTTAGAAGGTATTATTTGTCCGATATGCGAAACCACTTTGGAAGAGCATAAACTTCGCGCAAAATTAAAATGTCCGAGCTGTAAAACGGACTTAAAACAGCGCATATATTTAGACTTTCTCGAATATCTAATGAAAAATGGAATTGTCGAGAATTTAGACTTTTTTGATCCTGAAGTCTATCAGGAAGATATTGAAAGACTTTCTCCTGATGATGAAGAAGATATTGATCCATCAGAATTTGAAAAGAAACGAGATACGTTCAATCTTTATGAGAATGAAGTAATCCCACAAAAAGATGATAGTATTGATGAAGATACTGCTTTTGAAAAATTTGAAGGTTTAAATGAAGACTGGGAAGAATTTAACCTCAGTGATTTTGAATAAGCATAAATCAATCGAGAAAAAGCATGGATGAGAAAAAGAAAAATATTCAACAAATCAATATTGAATTAGATGAAAAAGTAAGTAGTGGGGAATATGCAAATTTTGTTGTTGTTACCCATTCTCCTGCAGAATTTGTAATGGATTTCACTCGTTTATTGCCAGGCGTTCCAAAAGCAAAAGTGCATTCACGGATCATTATGGCTCCACCCCATGTAAAGGCGTTTATTAACGCATTAGCGGATAATATTAAAAAATTTGAAAATCAATATGGTGAAGTGAAAAGTCCAGGGCAAGAAGGCTTTCAAAGTTTTGGAGTAAAACCACCTAAGGATAAGCTCCCAAATTAATTTCATGCCCGCATCAGCGGGCATCATTATTTTATATCTGGTGGGTCATCATCGGCATACCACACCCATGATTTTCCTTTTTTCAATTCTCGCATTTTTATCAAAACCCAAAGGCTAAGAATACTCCATGCCACACTGTAACCAAATAATCCGCCAAATAATATGTCTGCAGGGTAGTGAACACCTACATAGACACGGCTAAATGCAATGAGTGTCGCGAGTGTAATAAGGTAAGGTTTCGCTTTGGCATAGAAATATCCCAGGATAACACTTAATGCAAACACATTGGCAGCATGATTGGATACAAAACTGAATTTTCCACCACGCCCAACCAAAAGGTTAATTCCCTCCAATGCATGCGATGGTCGAATCCGTCCAATCCATGGTTTTATTATTTGCGCTGCCACGGAATCGACAATCGATAAAGTAATAATCAGAATAACAAAAGCAATCCGACCACGTTTTTTATCAAATCCTAACGCAAATATGATATAACCAAGTAACGGTATTATCCAATTATTAGGATTTGTAATAAAGGGCATTATTAAATCAAATAGAGGATTTGATAATACTCCATTTATAAATTGAAACAGTGTATGATCCAACTGAATGAGGAAATTAATCATATGGTAATAAATCCTGAGCTTTTAAAACTATTGGTTTGCCCTGAAACCAAACAACCAGTGAATCTGGTAGATGATTCAGTCCTTCAAAAAGTGAATTTATATATATCCAAGGGAGAAGTTGTTAATAAATCTGGAGTCATTATTGAATATCAACTTACTGGTGGATTGATAACAGATGATGAAAAAACATTATATCCAATACGCGACGATATTCCTGTAATGTTGGTGGCTGATTCTCTTTCTATGGAGCAGTTTAATAAATAGTATTATGATGGTTTATTAGGAGCTGAATTTTAATCACAATGCAGGAAACCTCAACTTTAAACAGTAAAATATCTCTTGTCACCCGTCGCTAACACATTTAATTTCAGATGAAATCAAGCAGGGCGTAATGATTATAGTCTGGTAGTTCCCCCGCTCCCAGAATTCATGATGGCCCTGCTTTTTATTTATATATATCTTCATTTTTTGTTTCTACGCTCAAAGATTCTTTTAATGGACCACAATAAAATTATTGTTCCAATAAAGAACAATATATTCGCGAATGCAATTGTTTGAAATGTTGTCATGATTCTTAGGAAAGATGATGTTAAAAATAGGCATTTCAACCTAAATTCTCCTATCAATCTATACATATCCTTACATGCAATATTATATCAATGCGCCAACCTAAAAAATTTTCAAGGAGAACATTATGAATATTGGTGTGCTAATTAAGCAAGTTCCCAGTAGTGAATCACCCGTCCCTCTTCATGATTCTGAAACGTGGATTCAGGAGGACGGTGTTAATTGGGAAATGAATGACAGTGACTCTTATGCTCTGGAAGAAGCGTTGCTTATAAAAGAAAAACAAGGTGGCGGAGATGTTGTAGTTATCACCTTAGGGCCAGAAGCACGATCATTAAAAACAATTAGAGAAGCCTTAGCAAAAGGTGCTGATAGAGCCATTCATTTGGTGGATGATGTCCCAGGTCTTTCTGACCCATACCTTATTGCATCGGCAATCGCACATGCCTGTAAGGAAGAATCATTAGATTTGGTATTATCAGGACTTCAATCGGGTGACTTGGCTTCTGGGCAAGTAGGCATTCTTGTGGGAGAGATTTTGGGAATGACAACTTCAAGTTTAGTCATGGAAACTGACTTTTCAGATAATTCCATTCGCGTAAAACGGGAATTGGAAGGCGGATGGTATCAATGGGTTACACTTCCATTGCCAGCAGCTATCAATGTCCAATCAGGATTAAATCATCCTCGTTACGCATCCCTGAAAGGAATCATGTCGGCAAAACGAAAAGAAATAAAAACCATCCCTGTCGCGGATGCTTTAAACAATACTGAAGCTTTGCAGAGTATGAGTACTCTATCAGTACCCATTGCGGAGAAACGCACAGAAATGATCGAAGGTGATACGGACCAAATTGTATCAAAATTGATTGATGTTATGAAAACCAAAGCGAAAGTACTATAGGAGCAAATCATGAGTATTCTAGTCATAATTGAAAATCAAAATGGGTCAATCCATCGTATAAGCCGTGAAGCAATTGTTGGTGCTCAATCACTTGGTACTGAGCTTGGTCTTCCTGTAAAAGCACTAGTATTTGGAAATAATATTCAACCATTAGTTGATGAAGTTTCTGCCTATGATTTGTCTGAAGTATTAAAAGTAGAAAATGAATTATTGTCCGATTACACCGCCGAAGGATGGACAAGCACACTTCAACAAATCATTGTTCAAGAGTCACCAAGTTATGTCATCGTTGGGCATTCTTACCAAGTACGGGATTATTGCCCAAAGCTAAGTGTTCGGTTGAAGAAACCTATGCTATCTGACGTGGCAGGATTTACGATAGATGGTGGAAAACCCGTTTTTACCCGAACTACATTCAATGGGAAATTGAATTCGGGAATAGTAATCACAGGTGATGCACCTGCACTAATTTGTTTCCAAAGTGCAGCGTTTCAGGCTGACTCTATAAAAGCGGGATCAGCACCTATACGCGAAGTCACCATTTCGCTCTCATCCGAGGATATTCTGTCCAAACCTGAAGCCCCATTTCAGGAAGAAACTGGTGGCGTAGATTTATCTTCTGCTAGATTAATCGTGTCCGTGGGTCGCGGAATTGGAAAAATGGAAAATATTCCGATGGCAGAAGCTCTGGCAAAAAAACTAGGGGCCGAACTGGGTTCATCGCGCCCTGTTGTGGATGCTGGTTGGCTTCCGCAATCCAGACAAGTGGGTAGTTCGGGTCAAACAGTTTCACCAAAACTCTATTTTGCGTTAGGCATCTCTGGAGCTATTCAGCACATTGTGGGTATGAAAGGATCTAAAAATATCATCGCAATTAATAAGGATGGAGACGCTCCAATATTTGAAATTGCGGATTATGGGGTCGTTGGTGATATATTAGAAATTGTACCAAAACTCACGGAAGCTCTTCCCTAAACCAGATTGAACGTCAATCAACCATGAGGTCGTAAAATGGATTCCCATTCTGTACCATTAGTGTTTTATGCAATTGCTCTGATTGCCATTATTATTTTTGTATTTAATATGAAAAAGTTTTTGGTAATCAGGAAGGGGAAAGAAGCACCACTGGACGTGAAATGGTGGGAATTGCTCACAAATGCATTGACCTTCGGCGTGGCACAGAAAAAGGTATACCGAAAACGATTTAGTTACGCATCCATTATGCATACTTTTATTGCATGGGGATTTCTTGAATTGCTCTTTGCCACAACAGTTGATTTTTTTCAAGCCAGAGGATGGTTGACTGCATATTTACCGGAACTTGACACGCCCTGGTTTGCTTTTGTTAATGATTTTGGTGGCGTTGCTCTAGGAATTGGTCTAATTATGGCCTTGATACGTAGGCATGGCGATAAGCCAGAAGCTTTACCACAGGATGCCTGGTCAGGACGTGGAATACTCCTGGGTGATACAGGCATTTTAGTATTATTGCTCCTGTTAGTCTGTGGAGGGTTTTTTGCTGAATCCGCACGTCTTGCGATGGAAAATCCCGAATCTGCAATGTGGTCTTGGGCCGGATTTGCATTGGCGAAAATATTACCTGAAAGTTTATGGATAGCCGCTGAACCTTATTTATGGTGGTTTCACGCTATAACAGCTTTGATATTTATTGCTTGGTTACCAAATACAAAAATATTTCATGCTATTGCGGTGATTGCAAATGTTGCAGTGACAAATCGTGCGAAACGGAACCAAATCCCTGCCATGCACGTCAGTCAATTAATGGAAGACCCTGATTTGGATCCCGATACTATTTCCCTTGGTGTAAGTTCATCATCTGAGCTTACCTGGAAACAACTTCTCAACTCCATTTCATGTACAGAATGTGCCCGATGCACGATGGTCTGTCCAGCATATGCCACTGATAAGCCATTGTCTCCCATGAAAATTATTGGGGATATCCGAAATGATATTGTTAACGGAACCAAAAATGGTGGATTGGTAGGGGGAACTATTACAGAAACAGAATTATGGTCCTGCACAACCTGTGGTGCATGTATGGAAGAATGTCCGGTTCTTATAAATCATGTTCCAATGATTACAGATTTTCGACGATTTTTGGTTTTATCGGAAGGTAAACCGCCTACTCAAGCCAGCCAGCATTTGGAAAACATTATGAATACAGGAAATCCCTGGGGAATGTCAAACCGGACAAAATGGGCTACCGATGCTGATATCGAATTACCACTTATGGCGACTAAAAAGGAAGCGGATGTCTTATACTGGGTTGGCTGTGCCGGTGCGTTTGATTCAAGAAATCAGCAGGTAGCAAGATCCATGGTGAAAATATTTGAAGCTGCTAGTGTGGATTATGCTGTTTTGGGCGATGAAGAAATGTGTACTGGCGACTCTGCCCGTCGTTTGGGAGAGGAATATCTTTTTGAAACCATGGCATTACAAAATATTGAAACCCTGAATAAATATAAATTCAAAAAGATTGTAACAGCCTGCCCACATTGCCTGCATACGTTAAAAAATGAATATGGTGACTTTGACGGAAATTATGAAGTTGTACATCACACTCAGTTCATTCAGGATTTAATCGCAAATAATAAAATCAACATGAATCCCAACGAATCGAAACAATTGACTTATCATGATCCATGCTATTTGGGTAGGTATAATGGCGAATATGATGCTCCCAGAGAGGTATTACAATCGTTATTGGGATCGTCCGAAAACATGATTGAAATGAAGAACCATAAATCCGAAAGTTTCTGTTGCGGAGCTGGTGGTGGAAATATGTGGCATGAAGTAGAAGATGGTAGTCGTATCAATCTTAAACGATTTGATGAAGCGGTAGAAACTGGGGCGCAAGGCGTGGTGACTTCGTGTTCATTTTGTACAATTATGATGGATGATGCTATGAAAGTCCGTGGTAAAGAGGAGGATTTTTCAGTTCAAGATTTAGCCGAATTGGTTGCTGATAATCTCAGCTAATTTGTATATCATTCTCAATAGTTTATTTTGGAGCCCATGTGCATTATTGTAGGGCGATTTTCTAAGTGAAGAAACTTTAACATTTATATGAATAACACTCTTATACAGACGGCACATCCAAAAACCGGTGTAGTTTATACACAGAAATCAATAGCGCACGGGATGATTCGTGAAGCGATATTCAGTCGATTATCAACAGAAAATCCTGATTTCACGACTCAGTTTTTTGCAGACTATTTTGACGGACGATTAATGAAGGCAGTTGGTCAAAAATTAAATCATAAACTGCGATCATTTTCCTACCTTGACCCTTCCACCGGTGAAGGTGTTTTTCTTATTGAATTAATTAACATTATGGTAACTCTTCATACGCATTATGGAGAAACTCCATCACACGATTGGATTGAATCTCATATAACGGGTTTTGATATTGATAAAGAAGCAATTAAATCATTATCGACTCAAAGTAGTCCGCCAAATATTCAAATATATGATTATTTGTTAAGTTCAGTTTCTGCCGATATCATTATTGGCAATCCACCTTATGTGAGACAGGAATTACTAAATCATCAGTATAAAAATCAAATCCATGAATTAGTTCAAAAACTCCATATTGATTTAGCGATATCAAAGCGAAGTGATTTATATGTTTATTTTATATTAAAAACTTTAAATGATTTGAATGATAAGGGAATCTGCACCTTAATTATTCCAAACACATGGCTTGATAGTGATTATGGAAAATGTGTTAGGGAGATTTTGACAAATCAATTTGAAATCGTTTCCATAAGTGATTCCCATACAAAACATTTTAATGTTGATATTAATACGGTCATTCTAACAGTTCGAAAACAGCAGGCAAGAAACACTATACAGATTAAAAACGAGCAATCTGTAAAATCAATTCCATATTCACTATTGCCAAAACCTGAATTGAGCTGGTCAGGGTCACTTTTCAGAACGCCAGGATGGTTATTGGACATTTTGTCTAACAATCAACATCTTACATCCCTTGAAAATCAGTTTTCTATTTCAACGGGGATTATAACTGGAAACAACAAAAAATATTACATGGATTCTCCAATTAATGGATCATATGAACCCGGTATTAAATCTCCTCGTGATTCCGCATCAATTATTTTCCATAAAAAAGATACACTTTCATGGATAAAAAATCAGAAAATCTCCTATAAATTGAAGCGAGCACCCATCCTGTGGCCAGACTTGCGTGGTTACCGACATATGGTTGTTTGGAATAAAGATAATCTTCCTTTTGAGCATACATTTTATGGTTTAACGCCGTCAACCATGGATGTGCAATCAGCCGTGTGTATTTTGAATTCATCCTGGATGTGGTTAATGGTGGAGTTGTTTGGACGAAGAAGCCTTGGAGGTGGAGCGATACGGTTGGTAAAATCAGGATTACAACATTTGCCAGTTCCTAAATTGACTAATATAGACGTACCAAATTCGTTCTTTGAAAGACCTATAGAACATTGGAAAACGGAACTTTCAAAAGAGGATAGAAACATAATTGATCGTCAAATTCTTTCATCTATGGGGTTAGAGGATACATATAATAATATGATGGAATTACTACGAGACTTAATGACAAAACGATCTGAAAAGGCTAAGAGTTAGTGATGAGTAAGCATTACTATTTACCTTTTGAAAAAAATGACAATTTCACATTTAGTGAAGAGCAAGTTTCCACACTTTCAGAATATGAAAAATACCAACTTTCATTTCATCCAGAACGACCAAAATATCTGGATTATTTAACGATTTTTTCTGACGTTGAGGAATGCCTTCAATCGGATGAATTTGGTGCTCGTTTGATTCAAACTCATCGCGCAAATTTTATTGTTGAGAATACAACATATCCCGTGATGCTTATTGGTCAACAAACGGGCCCTACATCTGATTATGGTGATTTGATTGATCAAATGAAAGACCCAGAAATTGTTCGTCATTGGAACCATGGTATGCCCACACCTACATCGTATGAAAGAGCCATCCGTGCCATTGAGCTTGCGAATAATGAAAAACGACTTATCATTACAGTCCTTGATACGCCTGGTGCTGATCCCACAGAAGAATCTGAAGCAGGTGGAATTGCATGGAAAATTGGAAAAACGATACAGGAATTAGCTGAAACGCCAAATCCCACTATTTCAATAATTATTAATCGTGGATGCAGTGGTGGCGCCATCGCATTGACCGGATGCGACGTCGTTCTTGCAATGGAAAATTCAACTTATTTGGTTATAACACCGGAAGCATGTTCTTCAATATTGTTCCATACAAGATCAAAAGCCAACGAAGCCGCAGAAGTTTCGCGTATTTTATCTAAAGAAGGGTATGACCTTGGGATAGTTGATGAAATTGTCTCGGAACCTGATTCACCAGCCCATAGAAATAGAGAAGGCGCTTTTAAGTCATTAGCACAATCTTTATCAAACGTTATTCCTGAATTATGGAAAGTGCCCCAAGATGAGCGGTTCAGTAAACGTATTGAACGATGGTCAAAAATCGGTCATTGGGCCATTGCTGAGGAAACAAAGATTGTTGAAATTCAAAAAGTTGTTTCGCGATTACCGCAATCAAATGGAAATGAGTATATTGCACGGCATAAAGGGTGTTATGATAAATTGGGTAAACGCCATTATGATCCTGTTCGACTTTCAAAATTGGAAGAGAATAATTACTCTTGTGAGACATGTGGCCATCGGTATGTGAGGCCATCAGCGTGGGATTACATTGACCTCATTCTAGATGAACATTCATTTGCTGAGCATGAAGAAACACGATATATCATTGACAAGGATATCCTTGGTTTCCCTGGTTATAAAGAGCGTATTGCCCAAGTCCAGCAAAGCACAGGACTGGCCACAACAATGATTACAGGCAATGGAACTATCTTAGGAAAACCGATTGTATACTGCGGAACAGATTTTGGATTTCTTGGGGGTTCCTTTTGCATGAGTACAGGTGAAAAGATATGGCAAGCAGCAGGAATTGCAATTCGTGATAAAAAGCCAATGGTACTTCAGGCTTGTGGAGGAGGTGCCAGAATGCATGAAGGGTGTTCATCCATGGTGAGTATCCCCAAAGCACATGTTGCACTTACGCGAGTGGAAAGAGCCGGGCTACCTGTAATAACATTAATAACCGATCCAACACTTGGCGGAGTTGCAATTGGATATGGATCTCGTGGAATTCGATTTTTCGAATTAAACGCAGGTAATATTGGATTTTCCGGTAAACGTGTAATCGAACAATATACTGGACATAAAACGTCAAGGAATTTCCAGAAAACACATTGGTTGGAACGTCATGGACATGTGGAACATGTGGGATATCCACTAAAGATAAAGGAACAGATTCTAGAGCATTTATGATTTAATCTCGCATAAATAGGTTTCACTTTAATTATAAAATAAAATATAAGGAGTTTTGTTTATGAAAAGACCCAGCATGTATGGAAAGCATGAAAGCAGTCTCAAAATATTTTCAGATTTATTTAATTCCACAAAAGATAGATTACCTTTGGTTATGCAAATCTATCAAACGGAAAACTTTCGCGACGATGGGGTCATCGTAAATACAAAATCGGGAAAGCGTGTTACTTTTGATTGGGAAATCCGTGACAAATATTTTGAAAATGGCACATTTAAATTTGATACATTGGGTCAGTTCGAACGAAAAATCAAGAAAGACGAGATTGGATTGTCACTGCAATGTGATAAGACTGAAACAGCAATTATGGTAGCATGGCACGAAGATTGGATGAATGAAAAAGCTCAGAAAATTTCATTGTCCACTGATACAAGATTTAGGGAGAAAGGCACAATTAGATATACGAAAAATTTTATGATTTATCCCTATATCGACATGGGAAATTTTAGGTCAATGATTTATAAAGCAATTGAATCAGAAACTTTTAATCATGAAGTATTTGCATAGAGACGACTCGACGAGTCATCTCTACGATATTGAATAATTATGGCTGTGTAATTTGTGGTTCTTTTTCTCCACGGTGGCACGTCCAGCACGTGACTTTGGTTTCTTCTGCCCAACTAAACACTTCCTCATTCAGATTTGCAGTCATTTTAATCATTCCACGGGCAATCTTTTTGTGTTTAGTGTCGATGGATTTATCATTCATATCATGACAAAAGACACATTTAACACCCAAGTTATTTGCCATGCCCTTCATATAAGCTTTTAATTCTTTTTCAGTTTCAAAGTCTAAAACTTGAAGGTTTTTAAATTTATCTTTTGCGGGCATCAGAGTTGTTGTTAATAGTCCGATTAAAAGAAAAATTAGGATTTGTTTCATTTTTACTCCTGTATTAAAACCATGTATGTATTTGAAAAATATATTCTGGTTCTGATTTTTCGATATTGATATTTTCTGTTTGATGAAATCTTGTTTGAAATTTTATTTCTAAAAATGGAATGGGAAAATAATTGATGCCAACTGCTGTTCGGGTAATTGAACCTGATTTAGTATCAAGATCAGGATCGATAAATTCATAGGTTCCATTCAGCGAAATACCTGTGAAAATGTCGAGCGATAATTGATGATGAACATTTAAGGATATAAGATTATAGTCATCTGTATTAAGAATCCAATCCAACTCACTTTCCCATGTTATGGGTCCAGAACAATATCGATTTGACAATCCCCAAAGATTTCTGTCGGACTCAATCATTCCCTGAAGAGCAAACAGAGTTTGCACGTTAAATAGAGTTCCAGCGTATTGCATACGAGTAGTCATATTTTTATCGAGTAAATGTTTCCCCGAATTTCCACTTGAATAGATTCCGTTACCATAACTGAAAGTCCATAAAATGTTTCGAAAAGGATTTATCCCTAATTCCAGTAATAATGGTTTCTGCGTAAAGGGCGAGAAAGGCATTTGATTGGTGGGTAATCCATAATTTTGACTAATCGATCCATTTCGAATAAAAGATGAATGATCATCTAATCGCAATCCATAATTGGGTAGTGATCTTCCAAACTTGAGCCATCCATTCATTGGCAGGCCATTTATTAATCCCCAATATTCAGATCCACTCCCGTTTGGGTTTAAATCTATTTCAAGAAAGAACCCAAATGCAGAACTAGGTGTAACAAACGCATATATTTCTGACTGCATTGGAATAAAGGCATGATATCGAACATCATGATATTGATCATTTGGTTTATACGAAAATTCCTGTATTCTAAAATCACCGCCAAATCTTATATGATCATTTATCATTCCTGTGTAATCATTGGGATAGAATGACCCATCTGTAATTCGGGGAAGTTCATCCATTGATACTATTTCAGTTCCGTGGTCATTCCTTAATGCACCACCCGTGGGATTGATATGACACAATCCACAGCTTGAACCATTTTGGATCGAAAATTTTGGTATTCCAAACAGAACTGAAACGGATAATAATATGTATGTAAGTGATATTCTCAATTGTTTTCAGCTCCCTCATCAATCCAGGTGGCTATGGAAGAAATTTGTTCTGATGTAATCGACCCGCCGAGAGGCATTGGACTGCCTGTAATATTTACACCATTCAATTTGCGGATAAGATAGCTTCCAGCGCTATTACCAGGAATGATCACTGGACCATTAGTACTATTTCCTAACATTAGATTATCATAGGACGATAGATTTAATTCACCGGAAGAACCGTGACATCCGCTACAATTTGTATCAAATATTGGCTGCACATTGCTGGCATAACTTGTTGGAAAAACATTTACATGAGCAGTTAACGGATAGGATATTATTCCCTTATCGACCACATTTGATGAAAACTGAATAAATGCGGATTTAGATCCCGGACTGGATGATGAATGATAGATAAATAGTGTTTCAATACTGTCCGGTAAAATAGTAATCGTATCGTTTTCCAGAGAATCCAAATAGAAATCAATTGAATCCTCCCCACCAATATAGAAGTCCCAAACCAGCAAGTTGGCGTTCCCTGAATTAATGAAAGACAGGTTAAGTTTTGTCGTATCACCAACCAATACGCCTGATAGAATAATACCACCACCATTATAAATATTTGGTCCATATGGGACGTCAGAGCCCATATCTGAGCATGCTAATGCAACCAGGATCATGCTAATCCAGAGTAACTTTTGAGTCATATTGATATCTTTTGTTTGCCTGTATTGTAACTATCCCAGAAGAAGTTCAATGTCTTTAAGGTTACAGTCAACATTTGATTTGTGAAAATTGTTCAACCATTACCAACATTGAACTTTAGGTCTCTACGTCGTAATATATCATTGAAACCAATGAGGTTATCATGCGTGAACAACTTGATCCTAGACAATTGCCTCTTTTTCCTGAATTATCACAGCATGCAGATGTTGCGTCAATAACGACGCTTCCTGCATTTGAAAAAGCTCTGGGAAATCTCATTAATATGAGTGACTTGGGGGCATTTATTCAACTAAATGTATCGGGATTAGAAAAACTTTATTCTATAAATCTTAACGAAGTAAATGTGCCAAACGAATTTTTGAAAAAGGATGAATCATTGGTTACAAATACAATTCATCTTTTTCCTCAAGAGACACGAAGTCAGCTAAAAAAATTCACCTATGAGATTAAATCATTTTTTAATGATAAAAATAGTTTTAAAACATCCTTTGGTTATTTTCTCTTTCGTTCTCATTTTACTTTATGGAAACATTTCCTGGAATCAATGAAAAAATCAATTAATGACTACGTTTACAAAGAGTTAAGTCATGGTGAATACGGGAAAATGTTTTTGACACATTTTGATGAAGGGTATACTTATTTTAAGCAGATTGCAGATATTACGGCTCCATGGGAGTTTCACAATCGACTGACATTGAAAGATATCAGTGAAGCTCGAAATATAATCAATCAGAAACATGAAACAGTATATAGTTTGAAATCTACTGACATTGATTATCCATTCCATTATGTGGTGTCGAAAACTCTCCATGTGCCTATGGTTTTGCATGAGTATGTAGAACAGATTCAAATATCTGCGATATTTAAAACAATACACTTAGAATATTTGCAGGATAAAACGATTAATTCCATCGAGGATATACAAGAATTAGTTAGAAAAATGTAAGCAAAACGACACACATTTCATTTAAAATCTGTGTCCGCTTAATATATAAAATGTAATTTTCAAGTATGACCAAAGA
>JABMOV010000072.1 GCA_013203145.1 Fidelibacterota bacterium | reverse complement strand
TATGGATATTGGTGCAAACCATATCCATACTTATTGAAATATTATTTGTATATAGTGATCCAAGCCCAAAATGAAAACCTTGTAATAGGAAAAATTAAAATCAGTGATATCAGCATCCTGACAGTTTTTGGAGCCGCTGTCACTGAGGATTGTGTTGGCACGCGAGGTGTATTATAAATTAGCAGTTAGTATTTTATTGATCTGGAAAATAGTTATTGTTGCGATATGCGCAACACTATTAAATTTAGATATGATCCTATCGTTCAAGCACAAAGGATTACAAAAATTCTACGAAACGGGATCGAAAGCAGGTATTCAAGCAAAGCAGGAAAAACGAATGCGTTTAATGCTTTCAGCTTTGGATACTGCAACTAGGATAGATGATATGGATATTCCAAGCTTCAAATTGCATCCATTAACAGGAAGTAGGAAAGAGATATGGTCCATATCCGTAAGTGGCAATTGGCGTTTAACTTTCAAGTTCGAAGATGGAAACGCCCACATCGTTAATTATGAGGATTATCATTAATGAGTATGTACAATCCACCCCATCCGGGAAAATTTTTAAAAGAAATATATATGGAGCCATATGGTTTAAGTGTAAGAAAAGTTGCGCGAAACTTAAATGTAGCTCCTTCAACCATTACACGACTATTACATGGAGATAGTAGTGTCACCCCAGAAATGGCATTACGTTTGTCTGAAGTATTTGGTAGAACACCGGAAAGCTGGTTAGTAATGCAAGATAATTATTCTCTTTGGCATGCAAAGAAAAAATTAGACTTACATGCTTTAAAAAAATTATACTTTCCGTCGTCTAACCCCAACCTATAAACCATAGGAAGTTTTAGGAAATAACATGGATAAATTATTTTTCACAGACGAGCATGAAATGCTTGTGGATATGGTGAAAGATTTTGCAAAGAATGAAGTCGAACCCCGCGCCCGTGAAATGGATGAAACGGGGGAATTCCCCCATGATCTGGTAAAGCAAATGGGTGAATTGGGACTCATGGGTATTCCCGTTCCGGAAAAATATGGCGGAGCAGGGATGGACAATGTGGCCTATGCTGCAGCGGTCATGGAATTAGCTAAAGCTGATGCATCTGTGGCTATCACAATGGCAGCACATACTTCTCTTGGGACAATGCCCATTGTACTGGCGGGATCAGAGGAACAAAAGCAAAAGTACGTTCCCAAATTAGCCTCTGGTGAAATGCTAGGGGCTTTTGGGCTTACTGAACCTGGTGCTGGCAGTGATGCTGGAAATACAAAAACCACGGCGGTAAGAGATGGTGACAGCTATACTGTAAATGGATCCAAAATATTTATAACTAATTCCGGTGTTGCAGGTCTGATGAATATAACCGCTAGAATTATTGAGGATGGCAAAGATAAGGGTATTGGCGCATTTATTGTTTCCACGGATACGCCAGGACTGAAAATCATGCCAAAAGAAAAAAAAATGGGTTGGCGTGCCAGTGATACCAGAGAATTATTTTTTGATGGGATGCGTGTTCCTGCGCAAAATGCTATCGGATCCACATCCGGCGGATTTAAAACATTTCTAAAGACATTAACGGGAGGACGGATTTCCGTAGCGGCCTTGGCTGTTGGAACTGCAATTGGGGCTTATGAACGGGCCTTAAAGTATTCTACAGAACGGGAAGCCTTCGGAAAACACATTCATCAATTCCAATCGGTAGGATTTAAACTTGCAGACATGGCCACACGGATTGAAGCAGCAAAACTTCTGGTATTTCATGCGGCCTGGTTGCGGGATAGGGGCAAAAATGTTATTAAAGAAGCGGCCATGGCAAAATTGTTTGCCAGTGAAGTCGCCATGGATGTCACAACCGATGCCATTCAAATCCATGGGGGTTATGGGTACGTAAAAGAATATGATGTGGAACGGTATTTTCGTGATGCTAAGGTTTTAGAAATTGGTGAAGGTACCAGTGAAATACAGCGTTTAATTATAAAGCGGGAAATCATTAAAGAAATCACTTCCTTATGATAAAGCGATATTCCACAACAACATTGAAAAGTCAATTTTATTCCTTGTTTATTAAGTATGGTAAACAGACGGCAATTTTAGGTGTCTTGACAATTCTTATCTCCTTATTTTTTCCTTGGGGAACGTCATTAAAATACATCTACAATTTGGATGATATTGTTCGTGAACCTATTATTGCACCCTATACATTTCCCATATTAAAAACGCCACAAAAGTATGATCAAGATGTGGAAGAAGCACGTCAAAGCGTACCCTTTGAGTTTATACGAAATCAGGATCTTGTTGATCAACAAATTGGGTTGATTCAATCCTTTTTTTCTTTAACAAATAATAGCCGACAGGCAAAAATACAACTTGATGCCTCCAGGGACTTAGTCTATCGATATCGCTACGAACCGGAATTTCCGGTTGCCAAAGCTGATTTTACAGCCGATAGTACAGCGCTTGCCAATCTCACCACCCAATTCAATGAACAATTTACCTTTGAAGGCGATCCTGAATCGCTGGTCCTATTTTTAACGGGAGCTGAATCTGCAATACCAATTGATTTGGAGGAATTTGAAAACCAAAGTTTACAAATATGTCGAAATCGATGGGCAGAAGGTATTTATAATATTCCAGAAGAAAATATTACCAGTGTTGAAGTCCTTATTCATCAAGGTGATATTCCCATAACGACTAGCCCCGATGAGTTTCAAGGTCTTTCGGCTGCGAAAATAAAAGCCACTCAAGAGATAGCTGATTTGTTCCAGGAGGAACAAGATATTAGACGAGTGATATGGGATGGATTACTTATTGGTCTCATGAAACCGAATCTTGTATATGATGCAGAAACCACAGAACGACGCCAACAGGATATGGTGAAAATGGTTCCACGATTCCAGGCCACCGTTTTAAAAAATGAACGTATCATCGATGCCAATATGCGAGTAACGGAAGATGTCCTTTTAAAACTGGAATCTCTTGCTTTAGCAGAACGAAGTCGCCAACGAATGGAAACAGGTTGGGAAAAAGGTATTGCCTTTATTGGACGCTTAATAATCATTGGGATTGTTGTTTCATTCTTTTTCACTTTTTTAATTGTCCACCGGACCCACATCTACAGTGATCCAAAAATGGTGCTTCTTATTTCCCTCATAATGCTTATGGAAGTTCTGTTTGCCTACTTCATTGTCATTCGTTTTGATTTTCCTGAATACTTAATTCCCATTACAGTGGGTGGAATGGTTCTTACCATTTTATTTGATGCCCGAATTGGGTTTATGGCCACCGTATCTATTACCATTCTAACAGCAATTATGATTGGTAATAATATGGATTATGTTGTAGTGGCATTGTTTACATCCTCTGTGGCCATGTACAATGTTCGTGAATTACGTACACGAAGCCAATTGTTTACAACAATATTTGCTTTAATTTTGTCAAGTATCTTTGTAGTGGTGGGCATTGGTCTTTTTAAAGCGGCTAGCTGGGAAGCCATGCAATTTGATCTCATCTACCTTTTTGTCATGAGTGTTTTAGCCCCAATCGTTACCTATGGTTTGGTTGGGCTACTGGAAATCGGATTTGGAATCACAACCGATTTAACATTGCTGGAACTCCTCGATTTTAACCACCCCCTACTAAAGCGATTACAGCAGGAAGCCAATGGTACATTTAATCATAGCGTTGTGGTTGGTAATCTAGCGGAAGCCAGTGCCAACGCAATCGGAGCACGGTCACTATTGTGCCGTGTGGGAGCTTATTATCACGATATTGGCAAAATGGCACGTCCAGAATATTATATCGAAAATCAATTTATGCAGAAAAACCGCCATGATACTTTAACCCCGGTAATGAGTGCCAAAATTATTATCAATCATGTAAAAGAGGGATTGGCTCTAGCAAAGGAATATGGGTTACCGTGGGAAGTAAGTGATTTTATTCCTATGCACCACGGAACAACCAAGACTGAATATTTTTACAGAAGAGCATTGGATAATAAAGCCGAAGGCGAACGTGTTGACGATCATTTATTCCGTTATCCAGGTCCCAAGCCAAACACAAAAGAAACCGGTATTTTGATGATTTGTTAAGCTGTAGAAGCCGCCGTATGATCATTGAAAGTACCTGAAATTCTTCGAATTTATGAGATGATTGATCGCATCGTTCAGAAACGC
>JABMOV010000010.1 GCA_013203145.1 Fidelibacterota bacterium | reverse complement strand
TCCCGTTTCTGTCTTTCAGAATTTTCAAATACATATGTTTTGTCAAACGTAATATTTCTCGGTTCATATAATTTTAGTAGGACGGTCTGATTTGGCTTTAAACGATGTTTTCCAGCAATAGTATAAATATGAAAATCGCCAAGACCTTCATGTTGAGCAGCTTGATTCAACCCACCACTTTCAAGCGACATTGACATGGTTCTCATTTGTGGTCGCGGTTTACTACCACTAGCACGTTGAAGATTTCCTTCAACTAATTTCATTTGTGAGCTCGTAAAATCAAGATCCCCTGTATTTTTTACAATAGCTTGTGGAATCAGTTCAGCTTCATGATTTTCATCCCGTATAATGAGTCGGTAAACAGCATTCCAATCAAGTCCACCAGTAGTATATATGAGGTTTCCACGAGCATTTGACTCACCAGTAACATAGATATTCCACACCAATTCGGGGTCGAATCTTGGATCCTCTAGTTGATCTTCAAATTCGAAGTAATCAATATTCTGTTCTAAAAATGTGCGAACACCTGCTCTGGTTTGAACAACAATGGTTTGCCCGCTAATATGTAATAACGTTCCTTCAACAAGTTTTTCATCATGAATTTTGACAGTAATGGGGTGGCCTTGTTTTTCCGCATAATATTTTCCAGATGAAAATACATCTTCATCCAACCGTTGAGAATACACCGTCCCTTTTTTTAGAGTCAGAAATGGCGATTCTTTATATAATAATTTTGGGAAACCAGAAAAAGCTACGGTATTAAACCCTTCGGTAATTGGCCAGTTCACTGGTTGATCAATCAATGCCATACCATCCTTATAAATGGTAAGTGAAGCATTATGTGATTGGCCTATCAAAACTGCCAGCCCGATTATAACAAAGATTAGTGTTTTTTTCATTCCGATCTCCATAACCCTTTATATATAAACCTAAAGTATCAACTCCAAATTAGTTTCAACTTTTTTTAATTCGTTTTTCATTTCACCAAGTTTTTCCCTTTCACGATTTACAACCGTTTCAGGGGCGCGATCTACAAAGTTGGCGTTCCCAAGTTTATTTTCAACGCCAAGAATGTGTTTTTGTAATTCTGCAAACCGAGTGTCTAAACGATTTCGTTCAACATCTAAATCTATGAGACCCTCAAGTGGAATGAATATCTCATATGAGCCAACTACCGCCGTTGCTGCATGGGATGGCTTTTCCATATCGGATCCTGCAGTAAAGCTATCTAATCCTGCTAGCGAACTAATAATGCTGAAATAATGATCAATGAACTCTGCGCCCTTATCATCGCACCGTACAACAATCTGTGCTTTCCGTGATGGTGGAACATTCATTCGTGATCGAATTGTACGGATACTCGTTATAATATCCTTGAGTAACTCCATACTCTTTTCACCCGCATCGTCCACCTGCTTTTCATTAAATGTTGGCCAAGATGATATAATTAGGTCAGAGTCAACCTCATCTTTGAAGGTCGACCATAATTCTTCTGTAATAAAGGGAGAATAAGGATGTAATAATGCCAGGATTTTTTTCAATACGTGCACAGCCACATTTCGTGCCATTTGTGCTGCTGTTTCGTCATTTCCATAAAACCGAGTTTTTGCAATTTCGATGTACCAATCACAGAAATCACTCCAGGTAAAATCATAAATAACTTTTGCCGCTTCATTGAAATGGAATCGCTTTAATTGTCTATCAACATCAGCAATAGCATGATTCATCCGGCTCAAAATCCAACGCTCTGGTAAAGCCAGAGATTGATAATCTATCTCAGAATTAGCTTCCCAATCATCCGGGAGATTCATGAGAACAAATCGGGATGCGTTCCACAGTTTGTTCATGAAATTGCGACCGACTTCTAACCGTGTTTCACTGAAGAGAACATCCAATCCTTGAGGTGCCATGAGCATGATACCAAATCGCACTGCATCCGTCCCATATTTATCAAATAAATCAAAAGGATCTGGAGAATTCCCAAGAGATTTACTGAATTTCTTCCCAGTATTATCACGTAGGATACTTGTGAAATACACATCGGTAAATGGTATTTCATCTAAAAATTCATACCCGGCTATAATCATTCGTGCAACCCAGAAGAAAATAATATCAGGACCGGTAACCAAGACATTTGAAGGATAATAGTAAGATAATTCTTTCGAATCTTCAGGCCATGAGTGAACAGCAAATGGCCACAACCATGAACTTGACCACGTATCCAATACATCAGGATCTTGAGTAAGTGAGGAATGTTCACATTTTGAGCATGATTCAGGAGCTTCAACTTGGACCATTACATTATTACATTTTTCACACGTAAACACCGGGATTCGATGTCCCCACGATAATTGTCGGC
This sequence comes from Fidelibacterota bacterium, assembly GCA_013203145.1. Taxonomy (GTDB): domain Bacteria; phylum Fidelibacterota; class Marinisomatia; order Marinisomatales; family JABMOV01; genus JABMOV01. Next base: position 200 of record JABMOV010000010.1, on the reverse strand, counting down.
TGATGCACCAATCTCTAATATTTTCCATCCAATGAAAATAGGTTTTCACCCAATGCTCAGGATGAAATTTTATTTCCCCGTCTTTCAATGCAGCAATAGCAGGTTGTGCAATTTCGTCCATTTTCAAAAACCATTGCTCTGACATATAAAATTCAATGGGAACATTACCCCGTTCAGAATATCCAACATTATTCGTATAG
>JABMOV010000071.1 GCA_013203145.1 Fidelibacterota bacterium | reverse complement strand
TCTTTGATCTTATCATCATTTGCTGTTTCGGATACTACATTGAATTATAGTGGACTACTAAATATCGCAATTGATCCTTTTGGAATAGAAATATTAACCGTTTATTTTCTATCAAATTCAGTAGGATATTATTCAGGTTCATTTTCATTTGCCACTAACGATCCAGGTCAGCCAAATATAGAGATCGGAATTACAGCCAATATTGTCGAACCGCCGATTATTGCGGTTTCCAGTGATACATTATTTTTCTCCAACATTTCTGAACCACAAGATTATATTGTTGCAAATAATGGTCAAAGTGACCTTCTTTTTTCCTTCTCAGTGAATGTTGATTTAGTTGCTACAGAGATTCCTGTTAATGAGGATTTCACAACCTGTGAACAACCTGACGGATGGTCTCAAGTATCTTCATCTGGAAGCGGGTGGCAATTCGGCGATCAAGGCGGAAGTACTGGCTTTCCTATTCCTGATGGAAATGGTTGTTATGCCTATATTAATGATGATGCGCAAAATGTTAATGGAATGTCAGAAATATTGTTGATGCCTGAACTAGACTTAAGTAGAGCCACCTCATTATTCCTATTCTTTAGCAGTTACTTTTCAGGCGGAAATGACCAAATAGCTAGAGTTGTTACTAGTCTGGATCGTGGTACTACCTGGCAAACTGTTCATGAAATTGATTATCATCCCAATTGGCATACTTCATTTATAAACTTGAACGATTACGCAGGGCAATCAAATTGTCTTATTGGTTTTTATACGAGTGATAATGGTAGCCAGGGTTCAGGCTGGGCAATTGATAATATTATGGTAAACGGTGCATTCATGCAACCTTGGCTTACTGCTGAACCAGCAACAGGGATTATACTACCGGGTACGAGCGATACACTATCCTTAACAGTTATCGCAGATAATTTAGAAGTTGGTGAATATGCTGGAGAGATCATGTTGCATTCTAATGATCCAGCTGAATCAATTGTATCAATTCCCGTCGCATTGGATGTGTTATTTCTAGGCGTTTCTGATAATACATTTATGCCGGATTCTTATACATTATACCAGAATTATCCAAATCCGTTTAATCCTGAAACTGCTATTGAATATGATATTCCATTTACCAGTGATGTTCGAATTAACATTTACGATTTAACAGGTGCAGAAATCCATTCATTTTCATTTAATCAATTGCAGCCGGGTCGATATAAAGCACAATGGAATGGAACAAATAACCGTGGACAATCGGTGAGTTCTGGGATGTATATATATCAAATTATAGCACTAAATAAAAATAAAGTGTCTTTCACCAATGCAAAGAAAATGTTATTGATGAAATAGGTTTTACGGAGATTAGAATTAATAAAAAGCACTGAAGAATTCGGTGCTTTTTTATTACACATAAGAACTATTGGTTGGGTATCTTTGATTTTTTATATTCTTTTTTTAATATATATAAAAGTATAGAATAAATAGAAATACTAGTATGCTGTGAGTTTATAACAATAAAACTTATTGCGTGTATTATATATATTTATTATTATTAACCAGGTTGACAATCAAGGAGGTTAACTATTCATCCTGAATTAGCACATATTAATAAGAATTTCCGTATAATTTCTCAATATATTTCAGATATCCTGGAGAAGGACATCCTGAATGAAATTAATCCTGATCATCTCTCCCCATCGAAACTCTCCATCCTAAAAATCCTTTACAATTACGGTCCGCTATCTGGCCGTGATTTTGCAGATATCCTTGGAATCAGCCGTGCGGCAGCCAGTAAAAGTATTGATCAATTGTATAAAGCCAGCTTAGTGAATCGCAGAACTAATTCCAGTGATAGACGAGTATTGGTGGTTTCGTTGTCAGTTAAAGGGTCTGAAGTAATTGATATGTATTACAATAAACGAAATGACTATATGCAGGAAAATTTAGGGGTGTTTTCTGATCAGGAGATGGAAGACTTAAAAACATTATTAGATAAATATATTCAGAGCAGTGTATTAAAATCAAAAGACATTGAATTAGTGTGCATGGTTTGCAATGGTACCTACGGATCAAATTGCGGTTTAAATGCGGCAAATGACAACCAATGTGAATACTTAATCAAAAAAGGCGTAGCATAAGCTTGCCTCTTATAGAGTAAAAGGAGTATAAAATGGCAGAACAGAAAACCTTCATGGATGTATTTGAAGCAAGAGGTGTCAAACGACGCGATTTCATGAAATTCTGTAGCCTGATGTCTGTCTATCTAGGTGTATCGGCTTCAATGGTTCCAAGGATAGTTAAAGCAATGGAAACCAAACCCCGAATTCCTGTTATATGGCTTCATGGGCTAGAATGTACCTGTTGTAGTGAATCATTTATACGATCATCTCATCCTATAGTCGCGGATATTGTGCTGAATATGATATCCCTGGATTATGATGAGACACTTTCTGCTGCAGCCGGTCATCAACTGGAAGAAGTTCGTAAGCGGATAATGAAGGAATACAAAGGCCAATACATTTTAGCCGTTGAAGGGAACGTACCTACTAAAGATAACGGTGTTTATTGTATGGTGGGTGGCGATTCATTCGAAAATGTATTAAGAGAAACCGCCAAAGATGCTTACGCAGTCATCTCTTGGGGCTCTTGTGCATCATTTGGTTGTGTTCAGAATGCAAAACCAAATCCAACCGGAGCAACTCCCATTCACAAAATTATTAAAGATAAACCCATTATCAATGTTCCTGGGTGTCCACCAATTGCTGAAGTTATGACAGGTGTTATTACCCACGTTTTGACTTTTGGTGAAATTCCAGAATTGGATCGATTAGGTCGACCAAAATCTTTTTATGGAACAAAAATTCACGACAAATGCTATCGCAGACCATTTTTTGATGCTGGTATGTTTGTTGAAGATTTTGATAGTGATGCAGCCAAAAAAGGCTGGTGCTTGTATAAGATGGGATGTAAAGGACCAACCACATATAATGCATGTTCTAAGATTGGGTGGAATGAAGGAACCAGTTTCCCAATTGCTTCTGGTCATCCTTGCATTGGTTGCTCAGAACCGAATTTCTGGGACAACGGTCCATTTTATTCACGATTAGCGAATGTTGACTTCTTAGGAACAGACAGCAATGCAGATACAATCGGTAAAGTAGCCGTTGGTGCTGCCGCCGTTGGCGCCGCCGCTCATGCAGTGGGGACAGCCCTGAAAAAATCAAGTGTTAATGAAAATAGAGAGGAGGGTTAGACCATGGCAAAACGTATCGTAGTAGATCCAATTCCAAGAATTGAAGGCCATTTAAGGATTGAGGCAAAACTTGATGAGAATAATGTCATTAGTGATGCTTATAGTAGTGGAACCATGTGGCGTGGATTAGAATTAATTTTGCGTGGTCGCGATCCCAGAGATGCGTGGGCATTTACCCAGCGGATTTGTGGTGTATGTACAACTGTTCATGCTTTGGCATCTGTTCGTTGTGTTGAAGATGCATTAGGCATAGATGTACCAACAAACGCTCGTATCATACGAAACTTGATGAATGCTACCCAGCAAACCCAGGATCACCTTGTCCATTTTTATCATCTTCATGCATTGGATTGGGTGGATGTAGTAAGCGCCCTGAGTGCCGACCCTAAAGAGACATCCGATTTGGCTCAAGCTGTATCACCATCCTGGCCAAAATCATCAGTTGGTTATTTTAAAGACTTGAAGGTTAGGCTTACATCATTTGTTGAAAGTGGACAATTGGGCATTTTTTCTAATGCTTATTGGGGACACAAAGCCTATAAGCTTCCGCCAGCTGCAAATCTAATGGCTGTCGCGCATTACCTTGAAGCACTGGAATTCCAAAAGGAGATTGTAAAAATTCATGCCATTTTTGGCGGAAAAAATCCCCATCCAAACTACGTAGTTGGCGGGATGGCCTGTGCAATTGACCCAAATAAGGATACGGCCATCAACATTGAACAGTTAAATCAGGTTAAACGTATAATTGATCAAACACAGACCTTTATTGATCAAGTGTATATTCCTGATTTAATCGCCATTGCTGGTTTTTATAAAGACTGGGCTCAATGGGGCGGTGGAGTAGGTAATTTCCTTTCCTTTGGAGATTTCCCTGAAACTGATGTTGACGATCCGTCAAGTTTGATGTGGCCTCGTGGGGCAATTCTAAATAAGGATTTATCCACAATTCACGATGTTGATCCACATAGCCTTTCTGAAATTCGTGAGGAAGTTTCTCATAGTTGGTATTCCTACACCGATGGAGATGAAAAGGGATTGCATCCTTCGGAAGGTCAAACCAACGCGAAATACTCAGGACCACAACCACCATTTGAACATCTCGATGTAGATAATAAATATAGTTGGTTGAAAACACCACGTTGGAAGGATAATCCAATGGAAGTGGGTCCTCTAGCCCGTGTATTGATTGGATACGTCAAAGGTGTACCAATGTTGGTTGATACAGTTAATCATGTCCTTAAAACATTGGACGTCGGTCCTGAAGCCCTATTTTCAACCTTAGGTCGTACAGCTGCGCGAGGAATCGAATGTAAACAAACATCTGGATTTATGCGCCACTACTATGATCAATTGGTTGCCAATATCAAAAAGGGTGATTATCAAACCTTCAATAATGAAATGTGGAATCCAGACCAATGGCCTAAGGAGGCAAAGGGCTTTGGCTACACAGAAGCACCACGTGGTGCACTGGGGCATTGGATTCACATCAAAGATAAAAAAATCGAAGACTATCAAATTGTTGTTCCTTCCACATGGAATGCATCTCCAAGGGATAGTAAGGGGCGTTCAGGTCCTTATGAAGCTGCGCTGAAGGGTACTCCTATGGAAAATCCGGAGCAACCTTTGGAAGTACTGCGGACGATTCATTCATTTGATCCGTGTCTGGCTTGCGCTTCACATATCTTCGATGTCAATGGTGACGAAATTACATCAGTGAAAATTTCATAGCGGAGGACATCATGGGCCAATTATATGAAGAACATTATGTGTGGCGATTGCCCGTAAGGGTTTATCATTGGATCAATGCAATTGTGATGACCAGTCTGTTTTTAACAGGATTATACATCGCAACTCCGATATTGAGCTCTCCAATAGGAGAGGCATCTTGGTATCGCAGTATGGCATGGGTTCGTTACATCCATTTCGGTTCAGCCTTCCTATTTCTCGCCAATTTTCTGTTCAGACTCTACTGGGCGATAAATGGCGGAGATCCATATGGGAAATTCGTTGGATTTAAACCCTGGTCACCGATTTGGTGGGGACAACCATTTAAAGATCAGATGGCTAGCTATCTGTTCATTAAAAGGGAAGAACCAAACTATTGTGGTCATAATCCGGTTGCAGCACTTTCATACTTTTTGTTTGTGTTCTGCGGATCGTTTTTTATGGTCATCACCGGTTTAGCCATGTATGGCGAAAACAATCCAGGTGGATTCAATGATACCTTGTTTGGTTGGGTGATGCCCATATTTGGGAGCAGTGCACAACTACACCATATTCATCATCTTGTTGCATGGATATTCCCGGTATTCTTTATTCTACATTTGTATGCAGTCTTGCGACATGATATCGTGGATCGCTCCAGTGTAACCTCATCAATGGTAACTGGTTATAAACATAATGTAGAAGAATGCCCTGAACTGGCAGAATAAAGTACTTTAAAACGACACTCTAGGAGGCTCCGGTGCGAATTAACGTACTTGGTTTGGGTAATACCATGTTTGGCGATGAAGGCTTTGGCGTGGAAGTCATCCGTTATTTGGAAAAGAATACTGATTTTCCAGAAAATGTTCATCTTATTGATGGAGGCACACAAGGTATATATCTTTTAGATTATATTGAATCGGCAGATTATTTGCTGGTTTTTGATGCCATAATACCTGTTGAATATGATAGACAAGTTTATTTGTACAAAAACGATGAACTCCCTGGCTTCATATACCGAAAAATGTCGTCACATCAGGTGGGCCTAAGTGAATTAATTTCACTTGCCCGTCTACAAAATAAAGTCCCGAAGGATCTTATCTTAATTGGGATTCCACCTGCCGATTTAAATATGGGCGTAGGATTAAGTGATACGGTATTAGCACTTGTCCCGACTGCTGCGAATATGGGAATTGATACAATAAAATCCTGGTTAAATGGCAAAGAATAATGTCTGTTCTTGGAATAATTGTTTTGGTCATTGTTTCTATATTAATCGGATTCTTTATCAATTCAATATTCTTCTATGCCCAGCAAGACTTAAAAGAAGGGAAACCCGCCCCCAGTTTTTACTGCCAAAACCTTGATGGTGAAAAGTGGGGAAGAAAAGCGTGGAGTCGCCCACCAAGACCCATATTTCTAGTTTATATTTCACCGAGTTGCGTGGTTTGTAGACGTTTGGTTCGGTTTATTGATGAATTATCAAAAGAATATCCAGATGCCAATCTGGATATTCTAGTTATGGGGATAAATGGCTCAATTAAAACATTTGCAGAACTGAAGGAAAAATTGAATGTAGATTTGAAATTTGCAGTAGATATCGATGGAGTCTCAAAAATGCATTATGCTATATATTCACTTCCCATGGTATTTCTAATTTCTTCAGGTGGTTTAATTAAAAAGAAATATCGCGGATTTCGTGCTGGAGATGATGTCGTTTATAGAAAATTATTCAAGAAAAAATCAAAAAAAGCAGTTTGAAAACTGTTTTTTTTGATTTTAGTAATAATTATAAATAACCTATAAAATTAATTCGGGCCAAACTAAACTACCAAAGATGAGTAATAGTAGAAAGTTTATCGTATGGGCAGTGATGCAGGGTCGGCACATGACCTTCAATACAACTAAGGCCCAAGCTAGATAAATGCTTCTTGCGAGTGCCAAAAGCGTAATAAAGAAGATAGGTATTACTCCAGGCCAATCAGCAATCCACTGGCACATAACAAGAGCAAATAATATAACAAAATACCACATTGCCCAATAAGCATTGGATCGACCGAATGATCGACCAAATCGGGTATTAATTATTTCATCACACCGGCAATCTCCAATCTGTACAATTGAGGGTAACCAGGAAACCTTTGAGGGAATTTTCCCTTTAGAGTATTTGAAAAAATAAATAGATATTAGATATCCAAAAACGATAAGTAATAAACTGAACGTGTAAAGGTAAAATAAATAAGTATCCATTTATAACCCCAATATCAGGATTGCAAAACCAGAAAGCGCAATGAGCAATCCGGCAATTGTGTGAATAAAAGGTTCGAATTTTCCTAGAGAGAACGATACAAATCCCTTACTAAGAATCCATACAATTGTAGTCATCGTAAGAGTAGTAACCAAACCAAAAGCAAGTGTAACCAGTAGTAGTAATTCCCAACTCCCTTGTGCTGCGGGGTACATCAATATGGGGATAAGTGGTTCGCAGGGACCTAGAATAAAGATAATAAAAAGCATCCACGGTGTTAAGGATTTTGCATCACCATGAATATGAACATGTTTACTTAAATGATGATGCGAATGCTGATGTTCACCTTTGGTTTGGTGATCATGGTCATGAGTATGTTCTTTGGCACGTAATCCAACACGAAGTCCCCACACGGCATAGGCAATACCAAAACCTGTCAGTACCCAGGCTGCTAAATCACCACGAAATGTTTCGAATAGTTCCAATTGTTTCAAAGCCAACCCAAAACCAATTCCTATAAATCCTAATAGAACTGATCCAAGCACATGTCCTATTCCACAAGAGATGGTAATGATAAGGGTTTTTGTCATAGACCAAGACCGAGCTTTGCTCATGACAATAAAAGGTAAATAGTGATCCGGACCTAGAAGTGTGTGTAAAAACCCAATCGAAATAGCAGTTACAATTAAAGGATGTATATCTATTACAGATATTCCGCTAATTGTCGTGAAAACATATCAGAGTAAACGCTAAACATTTCCTGGGCGCGAAATGCAAATTCTTCTAAGTTGAATACGTTTTTATTAGATCGAATCATCTCGTATGATACGATAGGTTTTCTAAGGCGGAATGAGGCACGATCATTATAGCGAAAAATATAATTATTTCCATCCTTGGAGGGATATCCTACAGCCGGCGCTAAATTTTTTGTATACCCCACAAAAATATCTACTTTTGTGTCCACGACAGGTTCTTCAAGGGCAGTGATGAGAAAACGACCGCCTTCTTTATCCTTTTCAAAATCTACTATCGTATGGACTTTCATAGCCGCATCAGCATCTACATCATGTAAAACACCAGGTTCTACCCATTCATTTTCAGAACTGCGAATAGTTTTATAATTTGGATTATCTCGAAGATCGATGAGAATACCTAAATGTGATGCGGAATAGGTAATACTAATCCGGTTATCTTTTTTCCGTGTTTTTCTAAAAATTCCTTTTGGCTCTTCCCAACGCTGAGACATCTTTCTCTTTCGCAGATGCATGTATAAAGGACTTGCACTCACTTTCTCTTTTTCAACGACCTGTAACCCGGTATTTTCCTCTAAATACTGTACAAAAATGTCATAAAGACCATTGGTCATCATGGGATAGGTTTCGTCAGGGAGGTCGACCAGATATTCAACAGTGAATTCAAGGATGGCGACATTTCGAAAAGCAAATGAACTGAG
>JABMOV010000070.1 GCA_013203145.1 Fidelibacterota bacterium | reverse complement strand
AAATCAATAAGCAGTCTATATATAATTAAAAAAATCCTGAATAATTCCACATTCACCATTTTAGATGTAGGATTAATTGCGATTTGATTTATCTGTCAACTTATGTATAGTTCGCTTGGAATGGGTTATGGTACGACACTAACACCGATCCTGCTTGCTTTTGGTTATAGTCCTTTGCAATTGATACCAACCATCCTGTTATCGGAATTTCTCAGTGGATTCGCATCATCCTATTTTCACCACAAAGCTGGGAACGTGGACCTCACAAGACAATCAAAGGATTTTCGGATTGCCCTACTCCTGGCTCTTGGTAGCGTTGTGGGTGTGGCAATCGGTGTCAATGTTGCCATCCAAATTCCAACCAATATTCTAAAACTCTTAATCGGTACTATCATCTTTATCGCAGGTATCAGTATTTGGATTCTGCACAACTGCGTATTTGTTTATAAAACCTGGAAAATGTTTTTATTAGCGACTATAGCATCATTTAACAAAGCTCTAAGTGGTGGTGGTTATGGTCCATTGATGACTAGCGGACAGATTCTCAGTGGCGTAAGTGGAAAAGCCTCTATCGGGATTACATCTTTCGCTGAAGGATTCACATGTTTAGTCGGAGTGATTTTATTTTTAGGAAAAGGGAAGGGGCTTTCACTCGATTTATTCTTACCAGTCGTTACGGGCGCCTTAATATCCATACCTTTTTCGACGGAGTTAGTGAAACGCCTAAATGAAACGACACTTAAAAAAATAATTGCGGTTTTCACAGCTTTGCTGGGATTATTTACAATTTATAAAGTATTGATTTAACAGGTTTGCATAATTGAACTATCATATTAAAGATTGAATAGGAACTAGTAATGACAATCGAAATCGTAGGACTTTTAGCCATTCTGGCACTTATACTTATTTTACTTTTTCTTGAAGCATTACCTGTGGATGTCATTGCTATTGGGCTTATGGTTTTGCTCTGGCTTCTGGGATATATTGATGGTGATGAAGCTATTTCAGGTTTTAGTAATAAAGCCGTTTTGACAGTTGCTGTCATGTTTGTACTCAGCAGAGCTCTGGTTAAAACAGGAATTCTTGAAAATCTTATTGATCGTCTCAGCAAATTAGGGCAGAAAAGAAAATGGATTGGCATAGGTATTTTTCTCATTTTAGTCAGTTTATTTTCAGGTTTCATTAATAATGTAGCAGCCGTAGCCATATGCATTCCTATGGCTATTAAACTATCGGCGAAATTCAGAATTTCTCCCTCTAAACTTCTACTTCCTCTTTCATACGCAGCAATTTTTGGTGGAACTCTCACACTAATCGGAACTTCCACAAATCTTCTTGTCAGTTCTATAATTGAAGATCACGAAATACTACCCCTTGGAATGTTTGAATTCCTTGGTCTTGGAAGTATCTTTTTGATTATCGGTACAGCTTATAATTTAATTATACTGCCAAGAATTTTACCATCTAGAGCCAGTGTGTCTTCTTTGGTTGGGAAATACCATTTAACCACTTATCTCACCGAATTCGAAATAAGCGAATTATCCCCTCTTATTAATTCAACTTGTACTGGAAGCAAATTGAATGAGACTTATGATGTAACGATCCTAGCGATCATTCGTGGACATATACGGTATAGCACTAATCTTAGAAATATTAAATTTAAAGAGGGGGATATTCTGATCACAAAAGGAACGGTAAGTAACTTTTTAAAATTCCGCGATAAAGAAAAAGTACTGTCTCTTTCCGATATCAAAATAGATGAGAAAGAATTACGTGGTGAAGAAAATATTTTGGTCGAGGGATTGGTAAGTCAAGAATCGGGTCTGATTGGAAAGTCTTTAAAGGATATTGGTTTTCGTAGAAAATTTGGTGCGTTTGTATTAGCGATTAGCCGCCAAAGTACTACTTTTAAGGAAAAAATTGCTCATATCAAACTAAAGTTTTCAGATACACTATTATTGCTCATCCCCCAATCTCAATTATTATCTCTTACAGAAAGCTCAGACCTTATTATTCTTCAAAAACATGATATTCGTCTTCATAAACATCGTTTTTGGTGGCTGGCAATCTTAATTATACCGATGATAATGGCAACAGCGGCAATGGGCTTAATTGATATTTTGGCAGGCGCACTACTTGGCGCATTTTTATTATTTATAACACGAAATATATCTACACAAGAAGCCTATCAGAATATTAATTGGCAAGTGATAATTTTTGTTGCGGCCTTTATTCCTCTTGGTATTGCAATGGAAAATACTGGTGCGGCAACATTGGTGGGACATACGATTTCAAAGATTGGAGATTTTTTCCCTGCTCATATTGCCCCATATGCAATTCTTTCATTTACCTATCTGATCACAAGTTTAATGACCGAAGTCCTGTCCAATAATGCTGCAGCCATTGTGTTAACTCCAATTGCCATTGCCACTGCCAATGGTCTGGGTGTTGATCCAAGACCCTTTATATTCGCGATCTGTTATGCCGCCTCAGCTAGTTTTATGACACCGATAGGATATAAAACCAACCTAATGGTATATAGCCCTGGTAAGTATCGTTTTTCGGACTATCTTAAAGCCGGGGCACCGTTGAATTTCACATTTTGGGTATTGGCTTCATTATTAATACCTGTTTTCTGGCCATTTTAATTGGGTAATAATCACCACACGCACATTATAATTTTAGGTAATTTGAAGTCATATAAATAATAATGAGGGCTTATAATTTCAAATGGATTCACCAAAGAATAATATAAAACAAATTGGGAAAAAGATTTCAAGTAAAAAGTTTGAATATTATCAAATCCTATCTTACCAAATAATAAACCAATCAAACCTAGGCTTACCATTATCTGATTTTCTAAAAAACTTTTTAAATTTGATGGTTGATTTTTCTGGATGTAGTGCTATTGAAATATGGATTAGAGATAATGACAAATACAATCATTGCACGGTTTCTCAGTTACAAGGTATATCCTTCCAGCATGAGGTTATACGAGCTAAAAAAGATGTTGGAGATTTAATGATCCCTGACCTACAAGGAGATTCAATTATAGACAATTTATTACTAAATACTATTCGGGGGCGTTTCGATCCTTCATTGCCATTCTATACAAATCGAGGTAGTTATTGGACCAGGAATTTCAATAAGTCTCTTGTGCTAATGAAAAAATCTATGGTAAATACCGATTATACTCTTGCTACAGATGTGGGTTACAAATCAATAATAATTATACCCATTGTTGGTGAAAATGAGAATATCGGGCTTTTGCAGATGGTGACTAAAGATCTAAACTCTTTCACAAAAAAAGAAGTTGAATTCTATGAAGGTATTACACATATCCTATCATTAGCATTGGTTAACCAATATTCGCGAGTAGCGTTGCGTGAACGAATTAAGGAGATAACGTGTTTATATGATATAACAAGGGTGACAGAACTTCGTGACTTATCATTTGCTGAAATGATGCAAAATATCGCAAATCTCATTCCTCCGGCATGGCAATACCCTGAATTAACTTCGTGCAGGATAATTCTGGATTGCATTAATTACGAAACAACTGGATTTCTGGAAGATAGGCAAAGAATTACATCATCAATTATCGTTAATGGGAAGAAACGTGGGTCTGTCGAAGTTGTATATACAAAAGATAAACCGGAGCTTGATGAAGGGCCATTTCTTAAAGAAGAAAGACATTTGATTAACGCAATCGCAAGGCAACTATCTCACATTGTTGAACGCAGTGACGATCGGGAAAATAGATTAAAGCTGCAAGAACAATTGCAACAGGCCGATCGACTAGCAACAATAGGACAACTTGTCGCAGGTGTTGCTCATGAATTAAATGAACCGCTTAATAGTATTCTTGGATTTGCCCAACTCATTAAGAAGTATCCCGATCTTCCAGATCTACCCAAAAAGGATGTTAATAAAATTGAGACAGCATCATTATATGCTCGAGAAATTATTAAAAAATTGATGCTATTTTCACGGCAGACTAAACCCAATTTAACTCATATAGATATGAATGTAGTAATCAAAGAAGGATTATTATTTTTTAAATCTCGTTGTGAGAAGTCAGGAATAAAAATTAAATATAATCTATCCCACGGTATTCCAAAAATCATGGGTGATAAAATTCAATTGAATCAAGTTTTGCTTAACCTTGTGGTTAATTCCATTCAAGCCATGCCTGATGGCGGCACACTAACTATTAATACATTATACAATAATAAAACACTTTCCCTAATAGTTGAGGACACTGGTATTGGTATTAACAAGAATGTAATAAATAAGATATTTCTCCCCTTTTTTACGACCAAAGATATAAACGAAGGTACTGGGTTGGGACTAGCGGTAGTTCATGGCATTATTGTTATCCATAAAGGTTCAATTCGAGTTGAAAGTAGAATCAATTTTGGTACACGAATCATCATTGAGTTACCCCTAGCACAATAATAAGGGAGATCAATATTTTGAAAACATTAAAAAAGCACACCGAATGTATTCTAGTAGTAGATGATTCGCCATCTACACTGGAAGTAATCCGAAGAAACCTCACTTTACGGAAATATAAAGTTTTCATAGCACCTGGGGTTGAAAAGGCTATAGAAATTCTGGAAAGTACAAAAATAGATTTGGTTATCACTGATTTGAAAATGCCAAAAGTGAGCGGACTTAAGTTAATTAAACACGTCAGAGAAAACTTTTCGAACACGGAAATTATAATGATCACGGGTTATGCAACTGTTCAAGGTGCGGTAGATGCTGTAAAATTAGGCGCCGAGGAATATCTTTCAAAACCTTTTACCGACGACGAACTCTTTTCAGCTGTTGATCGCGCATTACAAAAATTGGAAATACGAAAAGCCATCCAAACATATACACACAAGAAACCTGTTGCCACTTATAACATTATCGGTGAATCAAAGGTAATGCAAAATATATATAGTACTATCGCCAAGGCTGCCTCAACCTCAGCCACCCTGTTAATTACTGGTGAAAGTGGAACCGGCAAAGAACTCATTGCTAGAGCTATACATTATAATAGTCCACGGGCATCGGCACCGTTTGTGCCGATTAACTGTGGCGGAATACCAGACAATCTAATCGAAAGTGAACTGTTTGGATATATAAAAGGTGCGTTCACAGGAGCTGTAACATCACGAATTGGTTTTTTTCAAACAGCCGGTGGTGGCACGATTTTTCTCGATGAAATAAGTGAAACCAGTCAATCAATGCAAGTAAAACTTCTACGTGTACTCCAAGAAAAGGAAGTTTGCATGGTGGGAGCAAATAAGACCCAAAAAGTTGATGTAAGAATTATATCTGCTACCAATAAGAAACTCTTAGACTTAGTGGCAAATGAGAAATTTCGAGAAGATCTATATTTTAGACTTAATGTAATTACCGTAGAACTTCCTCCGTTGCGTGAAAGAGGAGATGATATATTTTTACTTATTCGACATTTCACAGAAAAATATTCTAAAGAATTCGATAAAAATGAGCCTGAATTTTCCGATAAAGTGTTAAAAATTTTAAGATTGTACAATTGGCCGGGGAATATCAGGGAATTAGAGAATGTTATTCAACAGATTGTAGCAATGACCGAAAAGAAATTAATAGAAGTATCTGACTTGCCTTCATTGCTGCGGTTTTCAGCACTACGTAATAACGGATTTAATCGGACTCTAGCTGAAGTGCAACGTGAATATATCCAGAATGTTTTAGCAAGTGTAAATGATAACAAGACTAAAGCGGCAAAGATTCTCGGAATAGATCGAAAAACATTACGTGAAAAAATGAAAAAATAATCCCCAATATTATTGGTATTATACTGGGGAATATTATCCCAGTGGTTCAAAACTACCCACATATTTTATTTAATTTTTTATTTATATTTATTAAAGAAAATAATTCGTGAAGGCTTAACGTTCGTTATTAGTTGAGTTATCTACCTCGGAGACCTGGCAAACGCTGCTATTCATAGGAGATAATAATCTGGCATATAAATTGTGTTATAAGGAATGGACAGAATTAATACTTCAATGTCTTAACAAATGATATTCAGAATAAAATTCCAAATGGAGTAGAAAATGAACGATAAATTTCAGGATATTTGCTTAACCTGTAATAATTCGCGTGATTGTATTCAACTAGTTGATAATCAGCAACCGGTTTTACACTGTGAGCTATTCGATGATTATATCCCAGAACCGGCAATTATCGAAATAAATACATATGAATCGAAGACAAATAAGAATGATATAGGTTGTGGTATAGGATTATGTCAGAATTGCGAAAAAAACAATGATTGTATCTACACCAATACTGAAGGTGGTATTTGGCAGTGCGAAGAATATTTGTAAAAACTTAATTACAAAATACAGGAAAACGTATTATGGAATCAAAATTGATAGAGAAAAAAATTAAAGACGACAATGTAGAGCGACAAATATATAGTACTACCGAAAAAGGTGTTCAAACTCATTACGATGATTACAAATTTTTAGATAGTGTAGATTTGATGGTAGATCGAGCTATTAATGAAATGAAATTACCCCCAGGACTCAGCGATCAAATTAAAGCCTGCAAATCTGTATATAAAATTCAATTTCCAGTTAAAATTAATCGAAAAATCGAAGTGTTTACAGGCTGGCGTGCTACTCATAGTGAGCACCGTCTTCCTGCAAAAGGTGGTATCCGATTTGACATGAATGTTAACGAACAGGAAGTAGAAGCATTAGCCGCTTTAATGACATATAAGTGTGCACTAGTGGATGTTCCATTTGGAGGAGCGAAGGGAGGTTTGTTAATCGACCCTTCAAAATATTCTGTAGAAAATATTGAAAAGATAACACGCCGATTTGCTTTAGAATTAACGAAACGAGGATTTATCAGTTCGAGTAGGAATGTACCAGCACCTGATATAGGTACAGGCGAAAGAGAAATGTCGTGGATTGCTGATGTATACCGTCAATTAAACTCTACTGATATTAATCATCTGGCAGCTGTAACTGGAAAACCTGTTTCTCAAGGCGGGATTAATGGACGTACAGAGGCAGTTGGTCGAGGAATACAATATCTTTTACATGAGTTCTTTAAACATCCAGCAGAAGTAAAAAAAACTAGATTATCAGGAAACCTTGAGAATAAACAAATTATCATCCAAGGATTTGGAAATGTTGGGTTTCATACAGCAAAATTCCTATCCGAAGAAGATGGTGGTAAAATCATAGCAATTATAGAAAAGGATGGCGCTATTTACAATGAACGAGGATTAAATATTAAGAAGCTCTCCGAATATTTCCGAAAATACAAAAAAGTTGAGGGTTTCCCAGATGCCAAATTCATAAAGGATGGGAATAATGTCCTCCAAATGCAATGTGATATATTGATTCCAGCGGCAACTGAGTCTCAAATAACAAAGAATAATGCTGAAAAAATAAAAGCACCCCTTATTATCGAAGCGGCGAATGGTCCTATTACCTATAAAGCTGATAATATATTAAGGGAAAAAGGCACGGTAATCATTCCAGATATATACGCTAATTCCGGGGGGGTTATTGTTTCATATTTTGAATGGATAAAAAATCTTTCACATATTCGTTTTGGTCGGTTGGAGCGTCGGTTTGATGAGCTTAAAGGAGAAAAATTAATTAACCTACTTGAATCTGTATTAAATATAAAAATTAATGATGATTTAAAAAATACATTTACTAATTCAAGTGGTGCTGTTGAATTAGACTTAGTACGATCTGGTCTCGATGATACAATGCGTCAGACATTCCAAGAAATAGTAAAAATGATGTATCGCGGGAAAACGCCTATGGACTACCGTACTACATCATACGTATTAGCAATCGAAAAAATAGCCAATAGTTATATTGAGATGGGAATTTAATAATATGTATTGTGATAATAATTAACTGGATTTATCATCTAGTATATTCTGTGTGGCTTTATGCGATTAACAATTCGAGACAATTTTTTGCACATGAATATTTTAATTCAGAATTATCAATTATCCTCATTGCATCAGTTAGGAAATATTTATTATACCTGAATTCCTATGTCTTATGGGCAAAGAATTGATAAATGTAAATTAGTAATTGTAAAGCATGATTATTAGTTAGCACCTCAAAAATGATTGGAGGTCGTTGTGAAATGGGTTTATGCATACGATAATCACGATAATCTAGTTAAAGAAGAATTATTTTTTCATAATGATACATTAGGTCATAGAAAAGTATTTATTTATGGCAAAAATGGCTTAATAGCTATGTCAATTGAATCTTCTCCAAAGATTGAAGCCATTGAAGCAAAATATATATACGATTTGCACACGAATTTAAAAGAGATAATATATTATAACACTAATGGCATTTATTGCTCTAAGATTGAATACAAATACGATAATCTAGGAAACCTCATTATGGAATCATGGCTAAATGATGAAGGTTCGTTAAAAGAAAAATATATCTATCATTATGATTTGGAAGGAAATCAGAATGAATTACAATGTTACGATGCCGATTTGGTTCCAATCATACAAAATATTACTAAATTTGATTCTGATGGGAATAGAATCGAAGAATTATGCTATAATTCTAATAATATACTAACTGACAAAATTCAATATAAACTCGATTCGTTTAAACATGTTATAGAAGAACTGTGGTGGCTACCCGACGGGACGACATACAAAAAATCTTTGTACAAATATAATTCTAAGGGTTTGCTGTCAGAAAAATATATATATAATTCGGACCTTATTTTTGAGGAAAGGATCATCTATAAATATGATAAGAGAAATAATCTTATTCAAAAAGAGGCGATTAGAGTATAGAATTTCAGAGTATTAAAACATTGACCCGACGAAGTAGAAATTGCAGATGTACGATTGATAGAAACGATATAGTGATTTCTATGGAATAAAAAATGGATAATGAATCTTCACAGCGAAGAAAACAGAACCCACTTTCTTGACACCATTTCTCTTTTTCAGAATAATTTTACTCCACATGTTAATTGACAAAGTGAGATCAACCTTTACGATATAGACAGAATAGACATAATTGGCAGTGTAGAGGATGACCAATATTGTTTAAACTTGCATTGGTTTACGATGATGAAGATGATGAAGGCTAGGCCTTAATCAGAATTCGATAAATTACATAGTCCTTAAATGGTCAATCTGAATGCGAGAAGTAGGATTGGCCATTTATTTTTATACCCTGCCCCCAATCATTGGACCAGATGTTAAGTTAGGATTTATTGATATGCCCCGCCCCCATATTCTGTACCAGTTATAATGACAGAAATTGTTCTATTCACTCCGTTAATTCCAGTGTTTTTATAGACTTTTGTAGCTTACTTTCCTTACGATATTGAGTTGCAAAATCATGAGGACTTTGATTGTTT
>JABMOV010000069.1 GCA_013203145.1 Fidelibacterota bacterium | reverse complement strand
TGAATAATCAATTATCAATCGCACATAATACAGTCAAAAAGTTGAAACTAAGGAGTAGATTAAAACTATCCGATCTCACTGATTCTGAAATTCAATCATTAGCAGACAGAACCCGTAAAAGGAACGGCAAGATTAATTACGCTGAAATGGGTCGAAAATTAGGAGTAGACCCTCACACTGTAAAAAGAGAAATCAAAAGGCGAAAAATATCTTGGGTCGAATAATAATACTATAAATTATCAGACATTTATTTAGTTAAAATATATGTTACTCACATAAACGGGAATTCTTCCCGTTTTTTATTCCCCAAAATTCAGGAATCAGGAATGGCACGATTTTCCTCTAATAAATAGAAAAAAGAAAGGGAAAATAATGGCCACAAACAAACTAACTCTCAAAGATATTGCCAGAGAAGCAGGATGCCCACCTTACATTGTTCGATATTTATATACAAATAATAGACTACCAGTAATAAAAGCATCTCGAGGTGCTGGATACCCTGTGAAATTCCATCCAGACGCAATCCAAATAGTTAAAGATCACGTTAACAAAGCCATATAGGTGCAATTATGAGCAAGATCATTGCTACACCTGTAAAGGCTATTAGGAAAAAGTGTCTCGATTGTTGTTGCGATAGCATAAATGAAGTACGTAACTGTCAAATCATCCGATGCCCTATCTACCCCTATCGTTTTGGAAAAAGACCTTCGGAGGCGACAATTGATACGCTTAAACGATATTATGGTGAAAAATGATGGGTACAATACCATGTTATTACGAAAAACACCTATTTCCGGTAATCACTTGAACTGATTTATGGATGATCACACAATAATTTCAAATCAAAGCGTTATCGAATCCAAAATCGATCGATTACTGGATCTATTAGAATCGAAAACACGGCGTGAATACTTGACAGTTAAAGAAACTGCTGACCTGCTTAGATGTTCTACATCTTGTATCAGGGATAGAATGCGAAATGGAGCATTGCCCTTCAAAAGGCTTGGTGAATCCGTTTCTTCGCAAGTATTAATTGCTCGAATAGATATCGATCGGATTATTAAGTGAGTAGATCAAGGAAGAAGCTTAGACCGTTTGTTCCTATGAGGAGGGATTTATTAAAGGATCCTGGTTTTAGAAGTTTATCAAATACTGCAAAAATAATCTATATATATCTTAGATTTAATTCAAACGGTAATTGGGATGATAAGACCGCACTTCCTTATAGTCAATTGGAAGATATGTTTCACCCTGCAACAATATGCAAAGGATTTAATCTGTTAATTGAGAAGGGATTCATCAAAAAAATATATAAAGGTAATATGCGGGGTACAGCCTCTTATTACAAGTTTATCGGTAAATATGCAAATCCCTATGAAAGCAGTAGAAAATGAGAACAAATAGTTATTCCCCTACTTCAGTTTCTATAGCACTTCTACTTCATATATTGAAGTGGTCCCATAATGAAAGAACTCTTACAACTATAGTTTTTATAGTGCTCACTGAGGATCCTCTCAGATTGACCGCCACTATAATAATTATAGACTATATATATATACCATATACTATTCAAGCGATTAGGTCAAAGGAATGAGTGATTATAAACCCAACCTTATTAATGACGACTTTTTTAAAAGTTGGAATATGATAACTCATAATTCTATTGATTTAATACTTACTGACCCCCCCTACGGTGCGTTATCGGAATTGCACAGTTGGGACCGCTTGCCTGACTTGCACGAAATTGAAAAGATCTTCAATAAATTATTATCTCCTATCGGTCAACTTATTGTATTTGCAGATTTAAATCTTCTTATAATGATTAAGGGTATTTTTACTAATTATTTTAACTTTAGATTCTATTTTATATGGGAAAAACCAGGTGGGATGCCTATATCAAGAAATAGACCAATCCCTAATACAGAGTTTATTCTGGTATTCAGAAAAAAGGGTGCACTGGAAAAGGATTTAGTTTGGAATCCTCTATTAATGGGGGAAACTGGTGCACCCTATAAAAAAATTAATTATACTAAAGATATTGCAATAAGACGTAAAAAGAAATCCAGAATTAATAATAATTATAATGGCCAGCGTTTCCCAAAAACTATAATTACTGCACCATCGAAACCCAATATGTTAAAATCCGAAAAATCGGTGCATCCTACACAAAAGCCTGAGCTATTACTTAGAAAAATTATAAAAGGTTTTACTAATACTGGCGACACCATCCTTGATCCATTTGCCGGATCAGGGTCTACTTTAATTAGTGCGTTTAAGGAGGATCGAAAATCAATTGGGTTTGAGATTGAGAATTTCTTTTACCACGATGCGAAAAAGAGAATCAAATGCGTTACATCCCAAACAAATATTTTCAGTGATTAATAATTGCACAAAATGAACACCCATAAAAGGAGTAATTATGTCAAAAACGGATAAAATAAATCATTTTCTTCAGATTTTTGAATCTAAAGCATGCAATATAACAGAAACATGTAAAGCTATTGGAATTTCACGGAGTACATACTACTCGTGGTTAAACGATGTCGAGTTTGAGGATCAAATTATGTTTAAAAGGGACTCAATGGTCGATATTGTAGAATCAAAACTAATGGAATTAATTGATGATGGAAATATAACTGCTATTATATTTTTTTTGAAAACTATAGGACGAGGCCGCGGATTACAAACACAGAAATTATTCAGAGGTACATCATTTACAGATTTATACCATTACCTTGAAAATGAACCAAGATAACAAAAATGACCCTTTTTGCCCCCTATTAAAAAGGAATACAATAGCAGACACTTATGTAGGGAAGAAAAAGGAGAATAATAGTGGATACCTAAAATTAGGGATATTAAAGTACCCATTAACATTTAAAACAATGCTAACCGGTACAATATATACACATACAGGATTAATCATGATGATAATAGCGAAAAATACACAATGGCGTCACTGAGAAAATTAAAGGGAAAATGGTACGTAAGAATCTTTTATTGCGGGAAAGAGAAGATTATACCAACATACACAGCCATTAAACGAGATGCCGAGATTGTATTAAGGCGTTACCAGGAGAATGAGCAGGAAGTCAAACTTAGACTTGCAGATCATCTTCTGGAATCAAGAGTAACAATTGACATATGTATAAAGTATTTTAATGCAAATTATCAAACTGAAAGGAGCATTCAGGATTCTACGTGTAAGATTTACAGATTAGCCCTGAATGATTTCAAGGATTGTTTCGAATCGACAAAAGAGATTTACAAAATAACAAAAAGAGATTATCCAATATTAATTGAATATCTGAAAAGTAAATACAGCGTCACAACTTGTAACATCAGGCTTCGTGCAATTAGAAGTTTCTTGAATTACTTAGATGAAAAAGACTTTATCAAGGCTCTCCCCTTCAGTATAAAGCAAATCAGGATTGACCAAACACCCCCAAAAATGATAAAGCCTTCAGACCTTAAAAAAATCTATCAAAATATAGGCGACCATAAGCTCTTATCTGCTTTCAAAGTATTGGAAGTCACAGGAATGAGAGTTGGAGAGATAAAAAATAGCCATCGTGATGGTGATTTTATCATTGTAGAAAAAAGTAAAAATCGGCGTCAAAGGTTTATTCCAATTCCAAATGAGTACATTCAGGATTATGATATAGCAAGGGACGTAAACTATTCCGATGGCTGGCTATCGCACTCATTCTCAAAAGCCTCTAAACTGGCAGGATTAGAAGGGAAAACTGCACACTGCCTAAGACATACCTTTGCATATAGAATGCTTCTTGAAACCGACAATATCCAGCTTGTACGGGATATGCTTGGACACTCATCAACAAAGGTAACCGAGATTTACACGCAGATCCCAACTGAATACTTGAAACAAGTATTTACTAATAAAGGAATAAATATTAAAACCACATATATCGATGCTGGAAATGCTTGATTATATATGAGTAATGAAATATTATAATTAGATTATTTTTCCTTTTAGATTCCAAGTAGTTTTATCAAACTTATATAAAGCGAACATTGACAGGAGTTGCTAATGAAGTCTTTAATAATCATGTTATTTATTGGCTCGCTATTTGCCCAAGATACATTGAAGCTAAAATCGAATGATATTATTTATATTGGAAAACTTGAAAGTGTCTCAGAGGGTTTAATAGGGTTCAAACTGGACCGTGAGGTTACAAGCGCATTGTTAAGAACAGATAAAATAGATTACCTATATGGGGATGGAAAGTTATTAATCAAAGACGGCACAGTAGTTGATGAAGAATTTAATGCAAAGGTCGAAGTTTCCAGTAAATATGAAACAAATAATGATTCGGACTCAATAAATATAAACTATTCAATTGTCGGTGGAATCTGTATTGCACTTTCGGGTGCGATTAACTATTCTATAGAATTAGACGGGGAAAAATATCGAGATGATCCCTCTAAATATTCAAAAGAAGCTCAAAATACTGAGTTCGCTAAATCGAAATTGTCAGCTGGTTTATTATTAATAGGCGGTGTACTTATTGCATTAGATCGGTAGGAAAAACGGTCTGAAACGGTACAAAATTGGGATACAGAGTGGATACCTTTTATTATTCCCGACGTGAAGCAGAGGTTTGTTAGGCCTTTATCCTCAATTAATAAATTAAAAGCCACTTCATCACTACTGTTTTCCGTTATCACCACTTCTATTTGCTCATCCGATAATAATAAATCTTTTTGCATTTGATAAAATGTGAATCCATGTACACCCAATGCTTCATCATATTTCCAGCCCCGTTCTGCGCGTGATTAATACATTATTGATCCACAGCAATTAATACACCACCGATAACAAGTAGGACGTACATCACCTTAGCTTTATTCTTAATTGTATCATTGTAATTCTCAAACTCAGTTGTCGGTTTGAAATCCTCATCAATAGAATCACCGTCAAATTCAGAGATCATATTTGAGTAACCAAGTGCACCAGCAGCTGCGATACAAATACCACCGGCTTTAGTTAGTGTACCAGGCTTGAACTTTACATCAACAGATGGAGAATTATATGTCCCGATCATATCTTGTGGAACCAATAATTCGCCATCTTTAATAATTATAGTATCTGAGGTTGATAAATATTCGATTCTTGATATCTCAATCATAAAATAAGCACCATCCGTTTTAAATTTTATTTTTGTGTCCTGTATTCCCTGAAATTGACCGAAATATACCAAACCAGCGGGTTTTATTTTTAGTGTATCCTGGCAAAAGGATATGCCAATAAACAAAACAAATACAAAATACTTCATATCACCCTCCAATAATTGAGGGACTATATTAAACAGTAATTGGTAAAAAGACAATACGCTTTAATACGTATTTTTTACGTAATAATATTATCACTTAGCTCTGAAATCTAAATCCAACCTTATTAGATTATAAAATGTTTGTCAAAAACTGGATACCTAAACATCGAAATCAATTCAAATAACGAATAAAAACGCAGAAAACGGGATACAAGATGGATACGGGTATATTTTCTCCTTATAAGTCAGAGGCCTGAAAAGCCTTGTGTCGCTGGTTCGATTCCGGCTCGAGCCACTGAGTAAAGCCTTGGATTTATCCGAGGCTTTTTTTATGTAAGAAGTATTCACCCATATATTTAATAATCAAAATTAATGCCATGAGTCTAAATTTCCTCCAATTCCAACTCCAAAATATGGATGATATTTTTTAGTATAGTCATTATATATGATCGCAAGTTCGGGGAAAACATATCCTTTAGCTCTTCCCTTTTCTATTCTATATTTCATTCCAAACATTAATCCCAAGCTGTGATATATAATTGAATCTTTGAAAATGGTGTTATCACCAACTTTGTGCTTAACCATATATTTTCCCCATCCGGCAATTGGACAGACAGAAACAATCAGTTTATTGCTACTATAGCTTATTGGGGTCAATAATTGAAACTTTATATACTTTACGTTTTCAATTCTTTTATCAAATGTCTCTTTTTCTTCTTCCTCGTAAGTACCACCGATATTTATAGTTGGAATGAGAGCAATTCCCAATTTTTTGTGAACGTATTGGTCAAGCAAACTCAATTTACCAAATAGTTTCATGTGTAATAGTTCAGCGTCAAGCCCAACACCAATTCCCCAATCAAAATTGTCCTGTAATCCTTGTCGACCATCAATACTAAATAGAGATGTTAGGGTGGAATTAGTTTTATAGTCCAACTTAGCGAACCCAGTACTATCTACTATTTTTAATAATTCACAGTTAGGTCCAAAAGTCAACCCCATACAAAGATCAGTATTACCTGCTCCAATTGTTTTTCCATCTTGGAATGCAGTATATCTGGATGTAGCACAACTCATTAAAAATAGACTGGGCGAAAAACTATGCAACTAAAAAGTCGTCTTCGGTTAGATTGGAAAATCATTTGGCTCAAATGCTTCTATGGAGTTGGAAACATTATGTCATTCTGCTTCTGGAAATTTGATATTTTACCATTATTATTTCTTCCTGTGAAGCTCTCATTTTGTTTTGTACGAATACGTACACCATCTGTGGCAATGTTGAAGAAATAATCCTCAGATTGGAATAGGGTTTCAAGTACTTCTTCATGATTAGTTAGATCTGGATAATCCATTATTTGAACATTCTCAAGCTGAAATTCAATACTATACGGTAGATCAAAAGAAATTGCAATACTGTCGGGCATCCGTGGTAAAGCAAGATTAGTAAAATTTGGATTAGTGAAAACACGCCATTTTACTTGATTGTATCCTCCATAACCGCCCCATACCCAATTAGAAAGAACATTATCTACGGTTCCGGTTATGTCAATTTGAAAGCTATCAGGTTGTGAATTAATTATTGAAAAATCAGCATTTATCTTACTTGTACTACTTGGGATTGGACCATAATGATAAAATGACCAGTAATCACCAGTCCAATGGTTAGGGCTGTCAAAATCGATAAACTCAAAGAAATAATGAGTAGTCTCAACGGCATGATTAAAGCCTATTCCATCTGCGTTCTCAGTCCCATACTCTTCATGACTATCTATTGGATATGATCCGTTATAATACTGACCAGGGACATGGTATCCTGCATATCTGACATAAAATTGATTGGTAGACTGGTGAAAATTTGTCTCTGAGTTGGTTGGATCTGCTAAATTATTTAGATCGACAGTAACAGTGCTTCCAGGAACAATACTTTCCACTAAAAGATAAGCCTCTGATTCGTCCTGTAATACACAGGATAAGTATAAATATTCATTTTCTCCATACAGGGGAAATAATACACTTGATGAATATTCATTAATCCCAATTGTTTGGTAAATACCTGAAAACTTACCATCAATCAATCCATTTGGAATATTAATTAAATTCAGTGTTACGTACCCTAAATACTCAGTTTGCAGTATTCCTTTCCACGTCCATTCACCAGGTTTTACGTAGCAATTGGATGTCATATAAACCGTGTTACTGTATTCATCGCGAGTTCCTGTTGTTACAATTATACGCGAGTCAGATATTGGGTCAAACTCAATGCGAGTATTGCCACTCCAGGTCGTCGCATTTAGAGTTTGGCCATTTATGTCAGATATTACAATAAAACCTTCAGCGTCCTCTGAAAGCCAATCATCAGTAAAGTTCGCTACAAATGGAACCGGGTTTTCTTCCTCATCGGGGTTGAATAGATCACAATTAGTTAAAAAGAAAGTCGCGAAAGCAAATAAAGTGATGTACTGAAATAGCTTTGAACATGATACAGTATGCATTATTACCCCCTATTGGTTTTGATTATCCCTGCAACAAATCAAACATAAAGCCATGAGAGTATTTCAATAAATTGTAATTAAATATGCACAAAACAGGATACAGGTGGAATACCGATTTTTCACACTAAATCGCGGGTAATTGGATGCCATCCCTTGGAGGGATGGCATCCTTTCCACTGCTACATTTTAATTACGATTATGTCCGAGGGCTGCCCCATAAGCAGATCGCTGCCAACGTTTCGGTTTGTTTCTGTTTTACACTTCTTTGTTATTACATTCTTAGGTTCGATCCGAATACAATTTATAGTGAAGCTAAACGGGAGGACGTTGCTATTTGACAAACAGGGGTAGTGAGATTATTACTAATGTCAAATTATTATGGATTGTTATTTAGAATTATCAATTGTATTGATATTAAAAATAATATGTGATATTTGTTTCCACTGTGAGACGGGAAGATATCAGTAATAATTCTAAATTACATTACCCCGCATTATCAAATAATTCTATATAACTATTAGTTATATGTTTAATGCAATCATCATTTAAATCCAAGCGAAGGTAAACGAAGTCTAATGGCAAAACAAAATTACTCATTCAATAAAAGGCAAAAAGAAATTGCAAAAAAGAAGAAAAAAGAAGAAAAGCAGTTAAAGAAAATGACTAAAGATGTAAAAGAGGGTCAAGTCCCATTAGCTGACAATGTAGATACTACGATTGATAGTAATAGCTAATGTAGGAATGTCATTATCGAGAATTCCAAATGGCCAGTTGTGGCGAATATAACAAAGCGTTGCATCGGACACCTTGAGCCTTGTTGTGATGCTGAGTAAAAAAACCTGAAAATAACAAACTAATCCCCCTTATTTCGTGCTAAAACCGAGTCCATATTCGATAAAAACTACGTCAGTTTTTATATACAATTAATACGCGAAACGGGATACATGATGGATACTGCTTTATTTTCTTCTCTTGATACAGAGGCTTAGTAAGCCTTGTGTCGCAGTCTCTAAAATATGGGATTAGAAAATTTTTGATTATAGTAAATCTGATGGTCGCAGCTGATATAGAACAAAATTTCTCAAACCAATCGAATAAATGAATTCTGATTTAGCATTTAATTTCTCAAGGATATTAGTTCTATCTGGACTTTTAGAGGAAAGATAATAGATATTTCTATTTCCAAATTTCAGTATATCTTTTAATTCATCGGAGGAATATTTAGGTTTGTAAAACCACAAACTGAGTTGTGACAGGTAATATTTTCTCTTTAGAATATTTTCATTTTTATCAAGATACTTAATTACAGTCGGAATATGGCTTGTGTACATTAAAAAATGATTAGCAACATGTCGTTTTTCAACTAAGATTATAGAGTTCGATTCTATTTTCGTATTTATGAATTGTACCATATTCGGATATGGAATATCTTTCAGGAAATGACTATTTATTCCTCCTTGGTAATCTATATTTTGACTCCTGTTTAAGTCATGAATAGTACTGTATTTTTGGGCTTGCTGAATATGTGTAGTGAAATTGATAATAGCAAGACAACCAACTAGAGCGAGCATCGAATAATTGACCAGTTTATTTTTTTTCGCAAAAATTCCCGGAGCAAGGATTAAAAAACCCACAAAAACAACGGGATTCCATTGTTCCGGATCCCATGGTAACCAGAAGAAAAAATGAATTGTTATAAATGTCAAATAGATAAGAGCCAACCGTGTTATTTGCGGTGAATATTTATAAGATCTAATTGCAAGGATTAGAGTTCCCACTGTTATAAATATTGATTCCAGCCACAGTAGATTATGTTCGAAATATTTACCGATTATAAATCGTCTGAAGCCAGAGTAGGCGTGCACATACTGTTTAATAAAGGTTACCTTGGTATCAAAATATTCCCCAGAATAATGGTATTCTAATAGCCAGCGTACTGCTCCCGAAAGTGTACTAATCTCGTTAATTCCAAAAATTAAGACACTGAACCATACAAACAGGATTGAACCTGCAGTAAACATGATTGTGAATACTTCAGTTAAATCTTTGCGAATATTGCCGTAGAATTTTCGATCAAATAGATAAACCACTGGTATTGTTAATATCAGCAACCCATTTTCAAGATGAATCATTATTGCAAAAGCCAGGATAATACCAAGCATGATCTCAGGGAAATGATTCTTTAAGAATGCCACTATATTTATATTTGGTTTTTGTTCAGGGCTGCTAAAATTTTTGATACCAGAATCGAACCATCCTCGGAGTTGGAAAAAACCTATCATGAAAATAATATTCAGCACTAGCATGATATCTTTTTCCTCACCACCTGTGGTGAAACGCCAATGCGATTTACAAAAAATGTAGGCAAGTGCTATTATGATGGCAGGTAGGTTTTGCTTCAGGTAATGGCGGAAAAAAAGATAAATCAGGGCAACATTAAAGGCAGAGAATACAGTTTCTCTTAAGGCTGTAACCATCATTGGATCACCACCTGGTAATAGAATATCAAATAATCGTGTGATAGGGATAACCAGATTATGAGCGAAATACAGCATAACTCTCCAGGGAGTTTCTTCAAAATAAGTAATTGACGTAGCCGTCATCAAACTATCCCATAATCGATAACCGGGCATGGGAAATAACATGTACAATAGTATATTAAATATTGCCAATCCTAAGGCAGTATAGATTGGTCGACTTAAACGATCATTAAAGAAACTAGTATAATTGATATTCAGATTATTCTTTTCGGTTTAAATCAATTTTTATTTTATGTGCCTTCAAAAGATCAAGTGTCGCCCACAGCAAGATTGTTATACCCAACATTTCGCCAAATTCTTCTGCACATACCTGAATCAAATACGGTGACCCACGACGATAATAATTTGAGAATATTTCAATCCCTGCAGCTGAAAAAACATAGACAGATAATCCCAATACGAACTTTCGAGTAATATTCGGAAAATCCATGATATATTTTCGTAATTGAACAAGGATCAGACTCAGCATGGCAATAAAAAAGGGAATGCCTAAGAGAAACATCCATATCCCTGTAACACGGAAAGGTGTGTTTCTCCTCCGACCTCCCTCAAGTAGAAAATCACTTACTTCACCCAATTCTTCATGAATCATGGCAATCTCATCGAGGGACATAAGTAAAAAAGTGATTGGAAAAATCAATAATATCCAGGTAGATTTTTCTTTGCGATTTATTTTGGCTGCACAGAAGATTCCCATTGTCAAGGATACTAAAAAGAGCTGCATTGACGAATACCAGGCCGGTAGATTATTCTCATCATCAACATCCAGAAAATCTTCTAAAAAATCAAAAGGACTTCCAAATGAGTGATCAATAAGGAATAATGCTATAAGCAATAGGTCCACTAATAGAAGAATTTTGACAAAATTTGGAATGGCATGTATTTTTTTTATAATGCTCATGTATTATAATTTAATTGGAATTATTAAGACTTCCTTGTACGTTTTATAATCTGACACTTTCATATCATTTGATGACAACCAACGCTGAGTCAAAGAAGAAAATAATATTCTGGAATATTTATTCTTCTGACCTGAAAACCCAATATTTCGATCCTATATAATTAAACACTGTTCCTCCTGCTATTCCAAATACTTGAGCGATAACTTTTACTGGAAATACATAATAATTTAGCAACCACCACAAAATTGTCAGGTTGATCCCAAGCGCAACTAAAGAGACTGATATATACCGCGAATAATTAGCAATCCCTATGGTTTGATTGACGGTCACTTGTGAAAATGTCCAATAATAATTGAGTAGATAATTTTGGAAATTGGAAATTATAAATGTCAATATAGAGATTGGAATAGCAGGAAGACCCAAAACATCTACCAAAAAATAAAATAGTATAAGATTTGTGATGGTTCCTAAAAAACCCACAATTAGAAATTTTGGGAATTGTATTATCGATTGATTGTCATTCATTTTTTTAAATAATTTACCAACCCAAACATACGAAATTATGAAATCTGATTCTATGTCCTATCATTCGGCTTTTTTGGTAGTGATATATCAATTATCCACAAAGAGGGATTAAATATTATATATAACAGCGGACGTGATAGATCGTACTTAAAAAAAGCCCCGATTTCTATCGGGGCTTTTATACCGATGGTTTCAACACAAAAATTTCAATACACAATTTATTACCAGGAAATCCCCCGCAGCATTCTCCTAAATAAAAATAATAGATGCACCAGCGGATTTCTCGTAGAACTCACCAACAGTTAAAACGGCTTCCACTGAGTCAACTAAATCATCTTTTTCCAGTTTGAACATATCCATGGCCAATTTACAGGCATAAATGTGTCCACCGGAATCAGAGATCATTTCAAGAAATTCATCTACTTCCGGGATATCCAGATTTTCCATTTCATTTTTCATCATCCAGGTTGCCAAATTCGAAACGCCGGGAATTGCTCCCATGATGGTTGGGAATGGCATCGTTACGGGCATTTTCATCATCGGCATGGCTAAATTCAAGGAAGGATTACCTACCGTTGCCACTTTTAGGTTTTTCACCATTTTTTTCATAATTGCGTTTAAACCAAAAAATGTAAAGAAAATGGATGCTTCCATTCCTTCCATACGAGCTCCGTTTGCCATGATTAAAGCGGGATATACTTCATCTAATCCACCCTTGGCACAAATTATGGATACTTTTTTGATTGGTTCTGGTGTCTGATCTGTCATGATATTCTCCACATGTTAAACGCATCCCTGGGGTTTCTTTAAACCAGCAATTCGTGCTGCTTTTTTTGCAGGTCCACCTGGGAATAATTGATAAAGCTCTTTGGTTGGAACTACACCGGATTTATTCAACTTCCGGATTGATGGTGCCGTACCAATTGATTCAAATTCATTGCGAAAATATTGTACAATCTCTATGTGCCTATCAGTAAGAGTTTCAATCCCCTCTTCATTTGCCAATTCAGCAGCGATGGCTTCATTCCATGCTGTATGATCGGCCATGAAATTGTCGTCATCAAATTCAACAGTTACTCCGGCAATTTCTCTACTTGCCATGGTTTTACTCCTTTGTTTCTACGGTTAATTCATTAGAAGCGCGGGTGATATTTTTAATAAAGGTCATTAAGAATCCTATGCCACGCTTGACTTCGGGAGAATTCATCTCCTTCATTGCTTTAAATACAGATATATCTTTTACATGCTCTAAATCAATATGTCGGTAAACCTGTACAGCATTATTGATTGCCTTCAGCATGTCTGGTTGAGTGAGATCTTTTATAGTCTCAAGGATGATAACAACATTATCTGAAAGTTGCTTTACATCTTCTACGGAAAAATGCTGAATTACACTATCAAGTACATTTGCGAGTTCGGCAAAAAAGTCAAAATACCCGCGACGATCAAACACGTCCATTTTGTGGAGAGCATCCTTGAACATGATTTGACCAATAGGTCGAGCATCTTCAATAAAATCAACTGTGCTTTCCAATTTTTCCATCAGACCAATAATATTATTGGTATTACGTAATAGTTTTTTCGCTAGATAGGCAAAATCTCCAGTTTGAACAAATGGTGCCACATCTTCTAATTCAACAACTGCCGTATTAAATACATCCTTTGCGATGATAGATAAATCATCTTTTAGTTCTTTCATTTCCTCGCGCTGGCGGCGATTGATCTCCAGTTCAGCAGAGATGGCATCCAATTTGACCTGGATGTCGCTCAACTGAGTTGTAATTACTTGGGTGTTCATGTCAGGCTCTCTTTCCTGCCATTAACATTTCTGACTCGATGGGAAGTTCAGCGCCTTTGAGAAGAAGATTCCAATACATCCAACGGAACATCATTTTGCCGTAATGATTCATTTTTGTTTCTTCTAATAATGAAAATGGACCTACACCAGGTAATGGGAATTTTCCTGGAAGAGGTTCTGTATCATAGTTGAAATCAATGAGGATACCCTTACCAAAACCAGATTCAATATAGCAGTTTGCATGTCCATCATATTTTGCTTTAAGTGGACGACCATCCATGGCACTTTGAATATTATCAAATAAAATGTCAGCCTGGAAATGAGCCACTGACCCGGCTTTAGAGCTTGGTAAATTTGTGGCATCACCAAGAACAAATACATTTTCCCATTTATCAGATTGTAATGTCTGTTTATTCGTTGGAATAAAATTCAATTCATCACCCATTCCAGATCGTTCAATCACATCGTCGCCCATATTCGTTGGAATGGTTACCAGTAAATCATAATCCACAGTGGTTTCTTCCCAAGAAACGATTTTATTATTTTCATGATCAACACGGGCAATATTGAAATCGGGCATGAGTTTGATATTTTTCTTATCTAGGAAATCTCCGAAAACCTGGGATGCTTTAGGTTTTGTAAAAGCACCTGGCAACGGTGTGACAAATTCGATATCAACTTTGTCACGGATGCCCTGTTCAGTAAACCACCAATCCGCTAAAAAGACAAATTCCAATGGAGCAACAGGGCATTTAATTGGCATTTCTGCAATATTTACTACCATTTTGCCACCTTCCCAGTATTTCAAGAATTTTGATAAGGCGGTTGTCCCTTCGATAGTATAAAAATCAAAAATATTCTTACGCCACATGTCTTCTTTCATTCCTTCAGTTTCGGCAGGATTTATTTTTGATCCTGTGGCGACAATGAGAAAGTCATAATTAAGAACTGTCCCATTTTCCAGTTTTACCTGATTTTTATCAGGTTCAATGATTTCAATTCTTGATTGGATCGCTTCGATGCCTGTGGGGAAAAAATCGCGCTTAGGTTTGACTACATCTTTTGGTGTATATATTCCAAATGGGATAAATAGAAATCCTGGCTGATAATAATGGGTTTCAAATTGATCAACTATAGTGATTTTCCATTCATCTTTATCCAGTACAGGTTCCAGTTTGTTTAGCATCATAGTACCGGCCGTTCCAGCACCTAGAATTACTAGTTTTTTCATGACTTTTTCTCCGAAATTTGATTAGAATTCTCAAGCACTTTAAAAATAGATTTAATATCTACACATTGGTTGGGGAGCTGATAAACATTGCATGTTCGACACTCCTCATTTTCACAAATCTCACCCTTAGTTTTAACTAGCCAACAGGGCAAATGCGAATTAGTAAACGCATCACAGTTTTTTTGATCTTCTTTGCTGCAAGGACGAATTAACCAACAAGGTACCTGGGCAAACATGGCTTTAATACCAGCGATATTGAGTCCATATTCATCTATATATTTTCGTATACAGCGAATTCTTTGAATATCTGTTTGAGAGTAAAGTCGACGATTTGATTCAGTTTTAAAAGGTATTATTAATCCAAGATCAACATATTGTCTCAACGTATAAACTGAGGTTCCAGTTAATTCAGCAGCTACTCTTAAGGGGTAGACAGGAGTAATATTTTCGATTTTGTTTGTTTCAGACATCTTCATCCACCGTTTATTTCTTGTTCATTGGCTCCGTAAATCTTGTTTTCTGCATCATTCATTGCAGATATTCTGTTATTGATACAGCAGAAATTACCAGGTTACTAATGGCATGTCAAGATAATAGGACATGTTTGTCCTATTAAATAAATACAATGTGATTTAGATAACAAAAAACCCCAACATTTCTGTCGGGGTTTAATATTTATATCAGAGTGTCGTTAACTGAAAACTGGTAGCAGATAACTGAATTCTGCTCCTATAACGCTCGCTCCATTACAGCATTCATACGTTTCACAAAGTCTGCCGGATTTTCCAATTTTACTCCTTCAATCAGAAGCGCCTGTTCATACAATAAGAAGCATGTATCATCAAAAGATTTTGATTTGCGCATTTCAACCATTTTCTTCACAATGGGATGATTCGGATTAATCTCAAGAATTGGTTTTACATCCTGGGTTGAAGCCTGTCCCATAGCTTTTAACATTTCCTGCATTTGCGCAGTGGGATCATTTGAATCAGCAACAATGCACGATGGCGAGTCACTTAAACGAGTGGATGCAACAACATCTTTTACACGATCACCTAAGGCTTTTTTGATCTTTTTGATTACAGGTTTGAGATTGGTCTCGTCCTTTTTATCATCTTCCGATTTCAAATCTTCTGCCGCATCACTGCGGTTTACAGATTTCAAATCCCAATCTTTATATTTTGTAATACCTGTCATAATGATGTCATCTATTTCATCACTCAGGACCAGTACTTCCATACCCTTTTTATTATAGAGCTCAAGCAAAGGCGAATGACGTAGAGCTTCCTCATTTTCACCCGTGATGAAGTAAATATATTTCTGATCTTCGACCATTTTATCCACATAATCAGCAAATGAAGTATATCCATCCACTTTCGATGATTTGAAGCGCATCAGATCAAGTAAAGCTTCTTTATTGTCATGATCCTGGTAAACACCTTCTTTTATGGGGCGACCAAATTCTTTCCAGAATTCGATGTATTTTTTATCATCCTTGGTTAAATCTTTCAATTCAGAGATGATTTTTTTAACAGAGTTGCTTTTGATCTTGGCAAGCATTCGGTTTTGTTGCAGGATTTCCCTGCTGACATTCAGCGGTAAATCTTCAGAATCAATAACGCCCTTCACAAACCGTAACCATGATGGCAATAATTCTTTATCATCATCCGTAATGAAAACACGATTAACATATAGTTTTACACTTGGTTTGTATTCGGCATAATACAGATCAACGGGTGCTTTCTTTGGGATATAGAATAAGGTCGTATAGTCAAGGGTTCCTTCAGCTTGCGTATGCAAATAATGCAATGGATCGTCGAAATCATTGGAAATGGATTTATAGAATTCGTTGTATTCCTTTTCCTTTAATTCGCTTTTTGGACGTTTCCAGAAAGCAGAAGCAGCATTAACCTGATCGGTCTTTGGTTTTTTATCTTTTTCTTTTCCATCTTTATCGTATTCTGTATCCATATAATGGAGAAAGATGGGGAAAGCGATATGATTTGAATATTTTTTTATGGTTTCCTGAATCTGCCAGCGATTGGCATATTCACTTCCATTATCATTGAGATGAAGAATCACAGTTGTACCCGGTTCGCTTCGGACATCCTTGGAGATTTCATAATCGCCTTTACCGTCGCTTATCCAACGATAAGCATCTTTTTCTCCGGCTTTCCGACTGAGGACTTCAACTTTATCAGCTACCATGTATGAGGAGTAAAACCCAACACCAAATTGACCGATTAGATTGGAATCTTTCTGTTCGTCGCCGGTAAGGTTATTCATGAATGATTTTGTGCCTGAACGAGCGATCGTCCCAAGATTTTCCACCAAATCTTCTTCATTCATACCAATGCCATTATCGGCAATTTCCAACCGCTTTACGTCGCCCTCAGAAAAAGAGATATCTAAACGGGGATCAAACTTCATGGATTTGAAATTATCGTCGGTGATAGTGAGGTATTTTAGTTTATCTAACGCGTCAGATGAATTGGATACTAATTCGCGCAAAAAGATCTCTTTATGAGAATATAAACTGTGAATTATAAGATGCAGTAATTGATTTACTTCAGTTTGAAACTGATGTTTCGACATACTCGCTTCTCCTTTTAAATATTTTTTGGTTAAAAAGTGGGGGTGAATTTTAATACAATAGATGGACGAGACAAAGTACGGTTACACGAAATTAAGGTATAAGATTAAAGTTTTAAGTTTTAAGAGAAAATAATTCGGTTAATGTTTCGAAAAACTGAAAACTAAAACCTAACTACTGACCTCTGATTTCTAATTTCCTATTTCCACAAGCCTTTCCCGCAATCCATCGGCTACTGCTTGAGCTAAATTCCTCAGATTCTCGTCACTCATAAGAAACATTTCATCCTCTGGGTTTGACAAAAATGCACCTTCTACAAGAATGACGGGCATATATGTTTGCCTTGTCATATAATATGAACGATGTACAAATCCTTCTGGCTCTAATCCCAAATTTGTTAAATAAGGATATATACTGCGTGCAAATTCCAGTCCTTGCAGAGGTGTGTAATAAGTACTGGCTCCTTTAATTTCTTCGGGATGTCGTATCAAACCCGTTGAATTATTGTGCATCCACAAAAATAACTGGGTATTTTCTTCAAATGCAATATCCATGCGCTCCGATAATCCCATGGTCGTATCGTCAGAACGAGTCATTATGACTTTCGCTCCTTCTTTCTCAAGGATATCTTTCAAATAATATGAATAAACAAGATTTACATCTTTTTCCATGAGTCCGGTGGCGCCCAAAGCACCTTTATGATCACCGCCATGACCGGCATCAATGGCAATGGATAATCCTTGAAATGGAGAATTATCAAGTATTACTGGTGGCTTGCGTAAGGCTAGAACAAATCGATTACCGTTGTACTTACCATAGAATCCCCAGGATTGTTCATGAGACAGAATAAAATCAAAACGAATTGCAGAGTCATCTACCTGAACCCAATCCAAATAGTTTAATACGTCTTTATTCTCCGGGTAAGCTGACCATTCATTTTGAAAATGTGTTCTAAATAATGTTACAGAAATGCGATTCGGTTCTAAATGATGAGTAATATCAAAAGGCACTTTTTCCGATGTGTTAAATGTGAGATAAACCCAGTTTGTATCTTCATCTGTAGAAATTCCGTTTATATAAGCACGATCTAGTATTTCTCCACTTACGGGGAATTCTAAAGAGGATTTTCTAACAAAACCACTATGACCCTCAGCCGCTTCAACTTTGCACCAATATCCAAAATCCGCTTTTAATTCCAATTCAACTCCAATAGGTAAATCCATGAAAATTTCACCATTGATACCATAATGAACTAGAGTATGATCTATTGCTGTTTTTGCTACTCGGGGTTGATAATTTGGAATAACAGAAATTCTTCCGGAAGAAGACCTCTTCTTTGCCCATCCCCTTTTCCCTTTAAGTTTAAAAACGACCTTTTGGCTATTAACATTATCCGTATCCTTAATGCGATACAATCCGGAATAAATACCAGAAGATGTTTCTTTCATAGGAAAGGGTTCTGATGTAAGTCCTTTTATGTAGAATGTCGCATTGCCGCCAGGACTTCCGTGAAAGCTCACGTTCATTTCATTGGCACCATAATATGCCCGGTTTGTTGATGGACTCATTAAAGTATCCAAAATAACCGTAGGGCGTTCTGGCGTTGCTTCTAATTCCAGATCACGAAAAACATGAATAATGGTTTCTTCTATTCCCCACTTTGATTCTACAAAAAAGGGTACACTATTCCATCCTGACTCTAACGTAATCATATCTGCCACCGCGCCACTGGGCCAGACTTTGACTGCCCGCCCCTGAACGGTGACTTTTGCAGACGTATCCCGAACCCAGGCGCCAAATCTGCTTTTATGACTATTGATTTGAGACGAATCACCAGGATGTGTGATAAATAATAAACGGGACGAATCCCGTTGAGCGGCCATATCCTCGACAATGGATTCGATAGAATAAGCTTGCCCAAAAATAATTGACAGCAAAAATGGAAATAGGAATGTTAGTATTTTTCTCATAAACCGCGTTAATGTAATTAAGAAGAATGGAAAATATCGTTCAGTTTCCCAGTCATATAATAGGAAATTTAACGATCACATAATATTTTGTTCCAGTAAGACTCACTATTCTTTTCCTTTAATATCTTCATTGTAAATTCCTCAACATTTTCAGGGAAAAACATGGCAACAATTAATCAACAAAAAATACCTGACTTGATTCCCGAACGCCCCGCTGAATCGGAAGGGAATTATTATAACAAGAATACGAATAAAATTGGTCCCGGTATGAATGATCGCATTCAGCGTCTTCGCAAATTAAGTTTTGAGACTGAGCCATCTGTATCCATTGAACGTGCCCTTATCGAAACAGAGTTCTACAAAGAAAATTATGGAAAGTACTCCATTCCAGTACTTCGTGCTCGTACGTTTTTAGAAATCTGTAAAGAGAAAACGATATATTTGGGTGCTAATGAACTAATTATCGGTGAACGTGGCCCAGCCCCAAAATCTGTCCCCACTTTTCCTGAACTCACCTGTCACACCGTAGAAGATCTTCATGTATTGAATTCCCGTGAACAGCAACGTTATACTATTAGCCAGAAAGATATTGATCGGTACGAAAAAGAAATCATCCCATATTGGGAAGGTAAAACCCAGCGTGAACGCATCTTTAATCATGTGCCTCAAGAATGGATAGCGGCCTACGAAGCGGGACTATTCACCGAATTCATGGAACAACGCGCGCCCGGTCATACGGCACTTGACGGCAAGATTTACCAAAAAGGCATGTTGGACTTCAAACAGGAGATCGCAGGTGAAATTGAAAAACTGGATTATCTCAACGATCCTGAAGCCACGGATAAATTTGAACAACTTACAGCGTTGGATATTGCTTGTGACGCTGCTATTGTGTTTGCTGAACGTCATGCAGATTTAGCCGATAAAATGGCCGCCAAAGAAACTGATCCAATTCGAGTAAAAGAACTCAAAACAATTGCTGAAATATGTCGTTGGGTTCCTGCCCACGCACCACGATCCTATTGGGAAGCCATTCAGATGTACTGGTTTGTTCACCTGGGTACTATCACCGAACTCAATGGTTGGGATGCCATGAATCCTGGACATTTTGATCAGCATCTCACTCCATTTTATGAAAAAGAAATTGCTGCCGGTACGCTAACAAGAGATGAAGCAAAAGAATTGCTCAGTTGTTTCTGGATAAAAGTGAATAATCACCCGGCTCCACCAAAAGTTGGCATCACGGCCCAAGAAAGCGGCACCTATAATGATTTTACAAATATCAATATTGGTGGATTGAAGGGTGACGGATCTAATGGTGTGAGCGAAATCTCCTATATTATATTAGAAATTGTGGAAGAACTCCATATTCTCCAACCGGGGAATTCCGTTCACATCAGTTCCAAGACACCGGATCGTTTCCTCAATGCCGCGACTAAAGTCATACGGCAGGGACACGGATACCCATCCGTATTCAATCCGGACATCTATATATCCGAAATGCTTCGGCAAGGAAAATCCTTGGAAGATGCTCGTGAAGGCGGATGCAGTGGATGTATTGAAGTTGGCGCATTCGGGAAAGAAGCATATCTTCTCACAGGATATTTGAATGTACCAAAAATTCTGGAAGTCACAATTAATAATGGGATTGATCCCGTTACCGGTAAAGTCGCCGGAATTAAAACTGGAGACCCGCGCGATTTCGAATCCTTTGAAGAGTTATATAAAGCATTTAAAAATCAGCTAAATTTTATTATTGGTCAGAAAATTCGGGTTAGTAATTATATTGATCGGATGTTTGCCAAGTATGCACCTGCACCATTTCTTTCTGTAGTGATTGAAGATTGCATCGCAAACGGAAAAGACTATTATGATAGTGGTCCGCGTTATAATACGAATTACATTCAGTGTACAGGACTTGGTACAGTTACGGATAGTTTATCGGTGTTAAAAAAGCACGTTTTTGAAAAACAGAATTTCACAATTGATACGTTGCTTAATGCTGTGTCAAAGAATTTCGACAATGAAGAAGCGCTTCGACAGCGCATTATAAATCGCACTCCATTCTTTGGAAACGATGATGATTTTGCTGACGATATTGCCATTCGCGTGTACAATGATTTATTGGAAATAATTGATGGTAAACCCAATATCAAAGGTGGCAAATATCATTTAAATATGCTATCCACAACCTGTCATGTATATTTCGGAAAAGTAATGGGTGCAACGCCAAACGGACGTCTTGCTGGGAAATCTATTTCTGATGGAACTTCCCCTTCCCATGGATGCGATACGCATGGACCATCCGCGGTGATAAAATCTCTTTCTAAAATAGATCATGTAAAATCTGGTGGTACCTTACTGAATCAACGATTTTTGCCCAGTTTACTAAAACGTGACGAAGATATTGCTAAACTTGGGAAACTCATCCGCACCTATTTCACATTAGGTGGTCATCATATTCAGTTTAATATTGTGGATACTGCAACATTGCTTGCGGCACAAAAACATCCTGAAGATTATAAAGATTTGCTGGTTCGCATGGCTGGGTACAGCGACTACTTTAATGATATGAATGAAGATCTCCAACAGGAAGTCATTGATCGCACCCAGAATGAATCTTTTTAAATAAAGTTAAACCTAATAGATGTATTTCTAGAAATAATTTCTTACCGATGAAAATAATACATCTCTGTAGCTTATCGAATTTCAGCCTTCATATCAAACACGTTAATTATTATCTTTATGCGAATAAAGTCTTTAAAGAATTTCTATATATATAATTCCATCAATATTGCTATATTTGGGTCAAGTGAAATTTGGTAAAATTCTAAAATGACAAGTTTTGGTTCCTTTATAAAGACAGAAAGAGAAAAACGCAATTGGACTCAAACAGATTTTGGGGCAAAACTTGGTATTAATTCTACTGCAATCAGCAGGATAGAGAATGATAATAAACAGCTGAGTGCTTCAAGACTTGGTGTTCTTGCTGAGATATTTAAATTGGATATTAAGAAAATAAAAGAGCTATACTATGCTGATAAGTTCGCTCGTGAAGCCTATCATAACAATTGTCCTGATAATGTTTTTGCTGTTGCAGAAGAAGCTGTTAAATATTTTAAGGCAAAAAATGCAAAACAAAGTAGTATTGAGTTTTAAGGGTTAATGATGCAGTATAAAAACCTTATCAAATATCTTGGCTTTCTTCCAAAAGAAAATACATCAGGAATTTATCAAAAGAAGTACCCCGATTGCGATGAATACTGCGTTGAAATTAATTTTGAAAAAGAAGTTTTCAACTATGGAAACAAAATAAAAGCTGAGAGTAAAACTACACAAAATTTTGCCCAAGCCGAGAACTGGGTAGTTTTAGAATGTGTCGATCGGTTGCTTAAAAAAGGATATAAACCAAAAAACATCACATTAGAAAAAACTTATCCTTCCGGTCATGGAACAAGCGGACGGCTAGACATCTTAGTCGCACGTGAAGATGATTCTGCATACTTAATGATTGAATGTAAAACTTGGGGAGCAGAATTTGAAAAAGAATTAAAAAAAACAGAAAAAGACGGAGGACAACTTTTTACCTACTTCCAGCAAGATAAAAATACTGATTTGTTGATGTTATACGCCTCAGAACTTGACGGGGATGAAATCAAGTATCGCAATATAATTATTAAGATTGAGGAAGATTACAGACAGGTTGGAAATGTAAAGGACTTCTACGAGCGTTGGAACAAACTGCCCAAGACAAATGGTATCTTTGAAAGTTGGGTTGCCCCATATGAATACAAAAACAAGGCTCTCACCAAAAAAGATTTGAAAGTGCTAAGACAGGAGGACAGCAGTTTTATATTCAACCGTTTTTTAGAGATATTAAGACATAACGTGGTTTCTGATAAACCAAATGCCTTTAATAAAATCTTTACATTATTCCTCTGCAAAATTGTAGATGAAAATAGAAATGATGAGGAGGAGCTTCATTTCCAGTGGTTGGAAGGTAAAGACGATCACATCTCATTTCAGAAAAGAATGACAGACCTTTACAATAAAGGAATGCTTGAGCTTTTAGAGAAAAAAGTGACAGATGTAAGCGACAGTGAATTTGACAAACGATTTAAACAAGTAGAAGAACGTTACAAAGAAGAGTTCAAAGCAATACTCACAGAAATTCGGCTAAAAAAGAATAATGAGTTTGCCATAAAAGAAGTATATGATGATGCATCTTTTCAAGAAAATGCCAAAGTGGTAAAAGAGATAGTTGAACTACTACAAGATTATAAAATACGATACAATTACCGTCAACAATTTTTAAGTGATTTCTTTGAGTTATTATTAACTACCGGATTAAAACAAGAATCAGGACAGTTTTTTACTCCTGTTCCTATTGCACGTTTTATAATAAAGAGTATTCCACTGCGTGAGATAGCGGAGCTGAAAATTCAGCAAGGAAACAAAAACGACTTATTACCCTTAATAATTGATTACGCAGCTGGCAGTGGACACTTCATCACAGAATCAATGGAGGAAGTACAAAAGTATATTGATTCTATTGATGAAAACAAATATAGCCCGACTACAAAGAAAGCAATAAAAGGATGGCAAGATGTTCAATTTGATTGGGCTGAAAAATATATTTATGCCATTGAAAAAGATTACCGCCTAGTAAAAACAGCTAAAGTAAGTTGCTATTTACATGGTGATGGATTGGCTAAAGTAGTACACGGAGATGGACTTGGCGATTTCTCTACCTCAACAGAGTTTAAAGATTTACTAAAAGAAACCGATCGAACCTACCCACAAGACAATAAACAGTTTGACATCATCATTTCAAATCCTCCTTATTCTGTTTCTGCTTTCAAAGGAACTATAATGGAAAAAGAAAGAGCAACAAATGCTTTTGAACTCTATCCAAGGTTAACCGACCAAAGCAGTGAAATAGAATGTTTGTTTGTGGAGCGTACCAAGCAACTATTGAAAGACGGTGGTGTAGCAGGAATAATTTTGCCAAGCAGTATTCTTAGCAATACAGGAATATATACCCAAACAAGAGAAATCATCCTCAAATATTTTGAGATAGTTGCTATTGCCAAGTTGGGCTCCAGTACCTTTATGGCAACAGGCACCAATACAGTTACTTTGTTTCTTAGACGCAGAAACAATGCGGATG
Organism: Fidelibacterota bacterium; assembly: GCA_013203145.1. Taxonomy (GTDB): domain Bacteria; phylum Fidelibacterota; class Marinisomatia; order Marinisomatales; family JABMOV01; genus JABMOV01. The sequence continues at coordinate 16,763 of JABMOV010000069.1, read as the reverse complement.
CTATAAATATTAAAGCCGTAGCCGATAAGTTTTTTGTGAACTTACAGGATGTAACCATCAATGGCATAGAAAACCCTGTTCGCAAGTACCTTGCCCATGTTTGGGTGGGACTTGCTTTTGACGACTATGCTAGTTTAATAAAGAAACAACCCAATGCAGCCATACAACAACACGAAATCTATCGGGAATACCAAAAGAAAATAAAAGGAAAAAACGAAAAAGATAAATGGGATGCTATCCTTGAATTAGAACAGGAAAAGCTTTTCTACTTTATTTTGGCATCTCCTCAAAAACTGGTTTTGATTAATACAGGAAAGAAAATAGAAGAAAAGCAATTTTTGGGTTACGAATTTAGCTACCGCAGGGGTAGCGAAGGAATCCACCCAATCCAAAGAAGAAAAACCATAGATGACTGCACACAACTGTATGATGCCAACTCATTCACCAACCCCCAAAAAGCAAGCACCTACATCTACAAAGCATTTAATGGAGATTTTGATGCAGAAATTCCTGAAAGCTTACAGAAAAACATATCCCATCTCAATTTAGTGGACATGCTCACTTTCGACAGAGTGGACTTCGAGAAGAATATTTCACTCTCTACTAAAAAAAAAGTGAAGATTAAAAGCAAATTCGAAGAATATAGATTATCAGAAATTCTTGTTGAACTTCAAAGTGGTAATAGACCTAAAGGTGGTGTTGGTGAATATAAATCAGGTATTCCAAGTTTAGGAGGGGAGCATATTGGCCTCGATGGTAATATTTTATCTAGCAATATAAAATTTATTCCGGAAGTATATTTTAAAAATTCAAAACAAGGGGTACTTAAAGATTTGGACATATTGATATGTAAAGATGGTGCCTTAACTGGTAAAGTAGCTTTGTTTAAAAAAGAAATATTTCCTTATGATTTAGGAATGATTAATGAACATGTTTTTATTTTAAGAACACAATATGAATTAACTCAAAAATATTTGTTTTCATTTTTGTTTTCAATTAATGGACAATATTTATTAAAAGCAAATATTACTGGGCAAGCACAAGGTGGGCTAAATAGAGAAAACTTGCTAAACATTCAAATCCCCCTCCCACCAAAAGACATTCAAGAAAATATTGTTACTGAGATCGAAGTTTTAGAAGGTATAGAAAAGAGAGCGAAGGAGGAAATTGATAAATTAAATAATGATTTAACTTTTCAATTTAATAAAATCAATTTGTATGATAAGGTTCCTTTAGAATCTATTTCTGAAAACTTAGACAAGTTAAGGAAGCCTGTTACTAAAGGGTATAGAGAGCATGGAGAAATACCATATTATGGTGCTTCTGGAATTGTAGATTATGTTTCAGATTATTTACTTGATGATTATGTATTATTAATTTCTGAAGATGGTGCAAATTTGAAAGAAAGAACTACTCCAATCGCATTTACGGCCCAAGGTAAAATTTGGGTGAATAATCATGCTCATATTCTAAGATTTAGCAATAAGGAAACACATAAACTAGTTGAGTTATATTTGAATAAAACGGATATATCAGAATATATTACGGGACAAGCTCAACCAAAGCTAAATCAACAGAATTTGAATATAATTAAAATCCCTCTTCCATCACTACCAGATCAAAAACAAATTGTCTCTGAAATAGAGAGAATCGAAGTCCCGATTAATAAACTGAAAAATAAGATAGAAGCTATCCCACAACAAAAAGAAGCCATTCTGAAAAAGTATTTGGAATAATCGTAACGCCTGGTCGTACTACACTTACCCAGAATGCATCCTTTTAAATAGATACGTATGACTTCAGGATTAATCTTTGATATAAAGCGTTACGCCATAAATGACGGTCCTGGTATTCGGTTGACATTTTTCTTTAAGGGATGTCCCCTCTCATGTGTATGGTGTCATAACCCAGAAAGTAAATCTCCCCATATTCAGAAAATGTATTCTGCTAAAAAATGTATTGGGACGACGGATTGCATCAGCGTTTGTTCAAATGATGCTTTAACTCTTACACCCGAGGGCATTGTAACTGATCCTGATGTTTGCCAGCTTTGCGGAAAATGTGCTGAAGCATGTCCCACCAAAGCGATTGAAATGTCCGGTGAACTAATCACAGCCGAAGAAATTGCCAGAATCATTGAAAATGAAACAGTGTTTTTTGATCATTCTGAAGGCGGTGTCACTTTTTCCGGTGGTGAACCTCTCATGCATGCAGACTTTCTAATAGAACTATTGAAAGATTGTGGTCAAAAAGATATTCATCGAGTCGTAGATACATCCGGTTTTGCACCAACAGAAACATTAATGGAAGTAGCAAAACATACTGATATGTTTCTTTACGATTTAAAAGTCATGGATTCCAAAATTCATAAACAGTTTACCGGTGTCCCCAATGAAACAATTTTGAAAAACCTTGAGATTCTAGCGAATTCGGGAGCAGAAATAATAATTCGAATCCCGCTAGTTAAAGGATTCAATACGGATATTGATAATATCCAAAAAACCGCTGACTATATTGCCCGATTATCAGGTGAGAAAAAGAAAATCAATCTGCTTCCCTATCACAATATTGCTGAGACAAAATATGTGAAAATGGGAATGTTTAGTAAGTCCAAAGGTTTATCTGAACCATCAACAGAAGAAATTGCTCACATTCAGCAGATTTTTGAAAATCGTGGATTAGTTGCAACGGTCGGCGGATAATTTCTACAATTTATTTCGCCATTATTTTTTTCAGTAATTCCTCATCATCAGGTAATAAGCCAGCTTTTACTAATCGTGGAGTTAGGCGTTTCAAGTCCGGGTCACGTTCAAAAACTTCTTTAAATATTGGTAGTGCCTTATCTAGTTGATCAATCCCAGCCAGTGCGATGGCCGTCCAATAAGGTAATTCAGCATTTTCCGGATAATATTCAGTCGCCTTAGCATATTCTTCCAACGCTTTTTCTATTTCATCATGTTCGAGATAAAGGTCGCCCTGATTCGCATGTTCATAAGCACGATGAACTCTCAATAATCGTCGCATTTCCCTCAATGGCTCAGGATGATCGGCAATTTGAATATCCAAAATCTTATCTTTCCATGGGATACCAGTTGGCTCACCAGATACAATTAACATAGCCACGGATTGTTTCCCACGAATGTCCCCACCTTCTGCTTCAGCAGCTTCTAAGGCTACCATCATCCGTTCGGCTAGATCTCCTTTTGCGTTTTCGTAGGCTTTCGCCATGGCTGGCCACACTGTAGGCTTATCCATAAGATTCGCTTGGACAGAATAACCTTTCCCCTGTTGGTGTCCGGCTGCTTCAATACACTTCTCCCCAGTATGACTGGCAACAATACCCTTAGCATCGATCATGGCAACCTGACGTATTGCCTGACCGTCATCCTCCGCAATGAGTTGCGCGAGGGTTTCTTTCGCAGATTTTCCTTCCCGCATGAGTTTTAATCCTTCAGGTCCGTATTCTACTTTTACAAACGATTGTGTGGCGACAGCTCCTACGCCAGCTTCTGCCCAAGGGACAAGCGTACCAACTGAAAACCAATGACTTTGGACCGCAACTCCAAATTGTCCTGTTTCTTCATCATACGCCACGATGGAATAGGTATGGACAGGTCGTGTGGGAATATCTTGTGAAATTATGAAACTCAATATAAAGAAAATTGCGAATCTGCGCATAGGTGCCTCCTAATCGGTTAAATCTACTTTCTAAATAAAATTGTTATTTGGATTGTAGGGTAAAATCTACAGTTATCTATATAAAAAATGTTTAACAGAAAAATAGTCATCTCGATTCCAATTTATCGAAAGAGAAATCTTCTTTATCATTTATCCCGTCAACAATTTTGTAGATGCTTCTCCTGACAAATCGGGATCAGTATGACAATATATATTTATTATTATTCTGGTTACTGCGCTCCGTAAAGTAACCCATTAGTCTATACTCTTGTTACTCAGTTAAGCTATCTAACAAGCTAAAATTCTAACTGAGAATATTTATCAATTCCCAATATACACTACTGGCGAAAGCGCACTTTCATTCCATGCGGCATCTAATGCTGATACTGCAATATATCCATTTCTATCAAGCTCTATAGGTATCTCCCAAAAGGTCCCGGAATCAGGTGTAACATACCAGAGGTTTTTTGCTTTGCTTGAATCAATTGGATTTATAGTCGACAAATAAATATTATATCTTTTTACATCCTCGCTGGTTGAAGGAATCCATTCTATAATAATTGAATTCTCATTCCTAATCACGGATGTAATTCCCGGCGGTTCTGGTTGGATATCATCCTTCCAGGTGAGTGGTGGGATATTTGATGGATACCGAAAACGTGTTTTCGCCAATTCTTCCCAATGATCATTTAAACTACCACTACCAAAAAAGCACATCCCTGGAAAATTTCTCCTGCGCAAATCATCAATTTGCCCTTCAGTTTCAGACCATATAAAGGGTGCTTCATCAGTATTATATTTATAGCTGCCGATCCCAGGGATTAGGTAGCGATCCACCGTTCCTAACGTTCTATATTCTTCAGATAAGTCCATAAAGCCATAGGATTCATGGGAGCGAGGCCAGTATATCATGGGTAAAATAAAATCCATTTTCCCCAACTCTGTCCATCGACGTGAATCCTGATAAACAGCATTATAAGCGTTCCAGCCATTGCGGTGATAACTTCCAATAACTGCAGCTGACATTTTCAAATGTGGATTAATCCCCATGAGATCATTATACATTTTGCTCACAAAAATGGTGAGTTGGTTTCTCTGCCAGTCTTCCCAATCCAGTTGCATTGGATTTCCCTCATTGGAATTAAACAATGAAACGCTGATTGAATCATGTGAATAATGAGAATCTTCCGACCCCTCCGGATATCGAATGTAATCGAAATGAATGCCATCTATGTCATAGCGTGATACAATATCAGACGCCAATGTGATAAGATAATCATGCACAGCTGGGATTCCTGGAGAGAATGATACGTAGTGATCTGACAATGGAGTTGGAATTCCCGCAGAGTCGCTTACCAGCCATTCGGGATGCAATAAGTAGGGCGGCGTTGGTAGTATGGTATCCGATGGTAGTTCCGTTCCACGCCAAATGGGAAAAGTGTTCATCCAGGCGTGAAGTTCCAATCCGTAATAATGGGCCGTTTCCAATGCAAATTGAAGTGGATCCCATCCTGGATCTTTACCTGGTGTCCCAGTGAGCAATTCTCCCCACGGTTCCAATCCCGGAGTATAATAGGCATCACCATTTCCACGAATTTGGAAAAATATTACATTAAAATTGGTTTTTGCTGCATTCTGGATCGTATTTGAAATATACAGTTGAATAGAATCTTGATCGTGCGTCGGTGAAAATTTGGTATACTCAAATCGGGATAGCCAAACACCACGTAATTCATCCTTCGGTGGATCAGGGATTGGTAAGGCTATAGTTTTTTTGGGCTGTTTTAAACTTGGCATTGAAGGGATACATGATGAGCAGAATATCACTACTATCATCAGTATTATAATTTTAAGTGGGATTGCTCTCATAATAACGATCTCTAGGAAATTTGTTTTATTAATCGCTTTAATCCTTCCAAATAACTACCTTTTCCTAAACCTGAAATTTGATCAATACAAACTGATGAAATAACAGAAACCTTTCTGAAATCTTCCCGAGCGAAAATATCACTCATATGAACTTCAATTGTAGGTATATCAAGCGCTTCAATGGCATCCCTGATGGCATAAGAATAATGTGTAAAAGCGCCCGGGTTGATGATGATTCCATTTGTCCATTCCCTCGCCCCTTGAATGGTATCAATAATATCGCCCTCATGATTCGATTGATAAAATCGTATAGTAATATTTTTTGCTTCAGGTTGCGATTGCAGCCAATAATCAATATCTGCCAGAGTTTCCTTGCCATAGACTTCTGGTTTACGTTCACCAAGTAAATTCAGATTAGGTCCATGGATAACTAATATTTTCGTTCCCATTTATTGTAATATCTCAAAAGAACGTGACAATTCTTTGGTTGTAACATCATCCGCAATAATTGCATTTCCAATACCGTTGATCAATACGTAATGCAATACTCCTGCACGAACTTTTTTATCTCGTCGAATTACATTTAAAAGAGTCTCCGGTTTAGGTATTTCGAAGTCAGGCAAAGGTAATTGTTTAATTACATTTTGTAATGTTAACCATTCGTCATCAGATAAAAGTCCTCGTACATGTGAAATATAACCAGCGCTGATCATTCCATAGGCTATGGCTTCTCCGTGCCGAATAGTATCATATCCCAGGGATGTTTCTAAGGCATGTCCGATTGTGTGTCCATAATTGAGAACCCGCCGAATTCCACTTTCATGTTCATCTTCTGCTACAATTCTAGATTTTATCTCGCATGATCGCGCAACGATTTCTTCAATTAATGATGAATCACCATAATCAAGAATGGTTGCAATTCCATTGCCAACCGTTTGAAAAAAATCATAATCATCAATCACGCCATATTTCAGTACCTCGGCTAATCCTGATATCAACTCTCGTTTGGGTAATGTTTTTAATACTGTGGGATCAATGGCAACCATTTTGGGTTGATGAATCGCACCAACGAGGTTTTTCCCTTCAGGAAGATTCACACCTGTTTTGCCACCAATCGACGAATCCACCATTGCCAATAATGTAGTGGGAATTTGGACGTATTGAATTCCCCGCATGAAGGTAGCAGCTATGAAACCTGTAATATCGCCAACAACACCACCACCCAAGGCCAGTAAGGTTGTACTTCGATCGCACTGCAATTGAAGCATTTTGCTATACAATTCTTCAACTTGTTGAATCGACTTTGCTGTTTCACCTGCAGGAATTAGAATTGTTTTTACACGGAATCCGTGGTGTGTAAGACGTGATTCCAACTCTTTTCCAAAATGTTTATACAAGGATGGTTGTGTAATCATCAACCAGGTTTGGCCATGATTCAATTCGTTTAAAAACTCATGAATTGAATGTAATAGTTCAGGTTGTACGACTATATTATAGGAACGATCTCCTAATTCGACAGGGATATGGTGCATAAATTTATTATAACAATTCTACTATTTTTTCGACCACGTCTTCAGGAGACAAGTCATCTGTATCAATGATTTTGTGACAGGAAGTTTCATAATACATTTTTCGTTCATTATATATTTGCCGTAAAGTTTCTAACTTGTTTTTGCTACGTTGTAAAACGGGCCGTTTTTGCACATTCTTAATTCGTTTATCCAGAGTTTCCGGCTGTGCCTTTAAATAAAAAGTATACCCTTCGGTTGTTAAAATAAATCGATTTGCATCACTTAGTACAACCCCTCCACCCGTGGCAATAATTTGGCCGTCTTTTTTAATCAGTCGATTGAGAGTTTGTTGCTCTAGCTCACGAAATTCTTGTTCAGACATGACTTCAAAAATATGAGTCACAATCAAACCTGCTTCACGTTCGATCTCTCGATCCATATCTTTAAACCATAGTCCTGTTTCACGCGATAATTTGCGTCCAACAGTTGACTTCCATGCCCCCATCATGCCTATTAGAAATATATTTCTTGGTTTTTCGATGAAATTACTCCCGTCTAGGTTAGTACTTTGCGCTTATTTCCATATGAGATTTTACCTCATTCATGGAGTCTCCACCAAATTTTTCGAGAATTGCATCAGTTAATATGATTCCCATCATATGTTCCCCAATTATGGATGCCGCTGGGACGGCACAAGAGTCTGTTCGTTCTTTAAACGCAAGTTTGTTTTCTTTTGTATTTAAATCAACGGATTGTAATTGTTTTGCCAGTGTGGGGATTGGTTTCATTGCAACTCTAATTGTAATCGGTTGTGCATTACTCATTCCGCCTTCAATTCCACCAGCGTGATTGGTAGGTCGTGTAAACCTGTTCCCATCAAACCCAATTTCATCATGGACATCACTACCAAAAGATTCTGCTTGACCAAACCCAGATCCAAATTCAATACCCTTAAATGCATTCACAGACATTATTGCCTTTGCTATTCTGGCGTGTAGTTTCCGATCTGCATCTACGTAACTGCCAAGTCCGTAGGGACATCCTGTGGCAATTACTTCAAATATACCACCAACAGAATTGCCTTTCTTACGGGCATCATCAATTGCCAACATCATTTCAATTTCAGCGTCTTTTCCCCAAGCGCGAACGGGACTTTTATCCACTGTATTATTTAGGTCAGTCATGGATTTATCAGAGGGTATTTGGCTTTCATCAGTAGCCTTGGAAATTTGAACAACCCTGCTACCAATTTCAACACCGACTTCCGACAAAAACTTTTTACATACGGCACCAATTGCTACACGCATAGTTGTTTCACGCGCTGACGATCGCTCTATAACATTGCGAATATCATCAAAACCATATTTCATTGCGCCTGCCAAGTCTGCATGCCCTGGGCGTGGTAATGTTATCTTCTCAGCTTCATTCTTAACCGGAGTCACAGACATTTTTTCTGTCCAGTTAACCCAGTCATTATTTTGAATTAATAGACCTATGGGTGAGCCAATAGTTTTTCCATACCGGACTCCAGAATAGATTTCAGCAAAATCCTTTTCAATTTTCATTCGTCCACCACGACCGTAACCCATTTGACGGCGTTTTAATTGGTGTTCAATTTCTTCTTCGGTTATGGATAAACCTGCAGGGATGCCTTCCAATATTCCTAGAAGTCCCTTTCCGTGGGATTCTCCAGCGGTTAAATATTTAATTCTTGTAAGATACATATTTGCATTCGATATAAATGTCTAACTTGATGTCAAATTACTACCATATACTTTGGAAATCAGCATTATCAATTTTTTAAACCTAGTCAAGATTGATCATCCTAACAGTAATGCGCTAATCAAGTCGCTTCTTTGTATTTCAGTGCTGACATCCCGCCTGAACCAAATTTTAAATGATTCTAATCCCTGCTCAATCAATAGGTCCAATCCTGTAATAATTTTAGCATTCACCTGATCCGCTTCACGGATAAATTTAGTTCGCAACGGATGATAAACTAAATCCATGACACAATGATTATTCTTTAGATAGTCTATAGGTACTGGTGATTGCTCTTCCAAGTCATCCATTCCAATAGACGTACAATTAATCCACGTAATGGGTAACTCTATATTTACTTCTTCAAAATTTCCTACACTCAAATTTGTTGCAACACTAAATGGTGTCATCTCTTCAATCAGTTCTTGTGCGCGTTTCTCATTGCGATTAATAATGATCACTTGATCAGCCATAGATTTTAATAGTACATATACAATGCTTCTTGCAGCGCCTCCTGCACCTAAAACAACAAAAGATTGGCCTGCTATTGGAACTTCACGATGATCCAACACGTTGAGAAATCCGACTGAATCAGAATTATATCCTACAACTTTACCATTTTCAAGGGATATACAATTCACAGCGCCTATATTTTTTGCCCTTGGTGTAATTTCATCAAGTAATGGTATTATTTTTTCTTTAAATGGAATTGTTACATTAATTCCATGGATTTCACCTGCCCGAAGCTGTTTAATTAATGAACGTAGTTTCCTTTCTTTAATTTCCAATTTATCATATTCCGCATCAATTTCTAATTGACGATATAATTCATTGTGAAGCTTTGGGCTTAAACTTTGTTGCACAGGATTCCCGATGACTAAAAATCGTTTCATTGAACAACCTCTCTTAGTTTCGTGTGAAATTCAGGAAATGAAATATTCACACAATTGGAGTCATCTACTGTTACTTCCCCGTCTGAAATAAGCCCTGCAATAGTAAATGCCATCGCAATTCTGTGGTCACCAAAGGTCTGGATATTACAGCCTTTTAACTTAGTCCGCCCTGTTATTGCAAACCCATTTTCATGTTCAGTAATAATTGCGCCCATCCGATTTAAATTGGTTACAATTGCATGAATACGGTCCGACTCTTTAAACCTCAAATCACCAGCATCTTTTATTATTGTTGTCCCCTCTGCTTGCGTCGCAAGGATGGCGATTAGAGGAATTTCGTCAATTAAAGAGGGAATCATTTCTCCATCAATTGTAACTCCATGTAATTCTGTTTTACGAATTATAACCGTTCCACTGGATTCGCCATTTTCAATCTTCTCATCCATGTATTCAATTTTCCCACCCATCATTTCTAATACTTTATAAAAACCAATCCGAGTCAGGTTTCTCGATATATCTTTGAGTATAATTTCAGAATCAGGAACAATCGCTGCTGCTGTTGCGAAAAATGCTGCAGTAGATGGATCTCCAGGGACATTAAGATCAAAAGATGGCAGTTTATTTTTTGATGGATTTATTGAAATGGAGCCGTTTTCATTGTGGATAGAAGCACCTAGAGATTGCAACATTCTTTCTGTATGATCACGCGAAGGTACTGGCTCATGAATAATTGTTGGGCTCGATGCTCCTAGTGCCGCGAATATAATTGCTGATTTTACTTGCGCACTGGGTATTGGCATCGAATATTGAATCCCCTGGAGTTGATTTGGATATAACTCTAACGGAAGTTTTCCAATATTCGCCTTTATATCAGCTCCCATGGATCGTAATGGATTTACAATTCTATTCATTGGTCGATTTGATAAAGATATATCCCCAACAAGATTTGCTCGAATTCCCCGCCCTGTTAAAAGTCCGCTTAACAATCTAACGGTCGTTCCAGAATTATTGCAGTCTAAATCATAAGTTGGGTTTTTAAATTCACCTCCATGAACCACGGTATACTCAGGAAATGTTTCAATTGTTATACCGCAATCTTCTAAACATTGACGAGTAGACTGAACGTCTAATCCCGTGGACAAATTTGTGATTTTGCATGGTCCATCTGTGAGTGCTCCAATCATTAAAGCGCGGTGGGATATGGATTTATCTCCTGGAAAAGTAAGGTTACCTCTGATGGGCATTTCCGTTACGCTTTATTTCATCTGCAATTAAAAAAGCCAATTCAATGGCCTGGTTTGCGTTTAGACGCGGGTCACAATGTGTTCGGTATCTATCTGACAAATCTGATTCAGATATTTCATCCAGACCACCGGTACATTCGGTTACATTTTGACCAGTCATTTCCAGGTGAATGCCTCCTGCACGAGATCCCTCTGACTTATGAATTTTGATATTCTGTTTTACTTCTTCTATGATGTGATCAAAGGGTCGCGTTTTAATTCCTTCACTACTTTTGATTGTATTTCCATGCATAGGATCGCAGGACCAAACCACTGTACGCCCTTCCCGTTGGACTTTTTGTATCAGTTTGGGCAAATAGGTTTCAACTTTATCATGACCAAATCGAGTGATAAGTGTGATTTTTCCAGCTTCATCGTTTGGATTTAAAATATCCAATAACTGTATAAGCTCGTCAGGATTCAATGTCGGTCCGCATTTGATACCTATAGGATTTTGAATCCCCCGACAAAATTCTAAATGGGCACTGTCATGGAATCGAGTTCGATCACCGATCCAAAGAAAATGAGCGGATGTATTATATACATCTCCTGATGTGGAATCTACGCGTGTGAGTGCTTCTTCGTACGGGAGCAGTAATGCTTCATGACTAGTGTAAAATTGTACTTGACGTAATTGTGGCGTGTTCTGTGAGGTAACACCCAAGGCTTCAATAAAATTCAGACTTTCTTGAATTCGATCAGCCAAATGCCGATACCGTTTTCCTTGAGGACCACTTTTTACAAAACCCATATTCCAGGATTGCACGTGGCGTAGGTCGGCATAACCACCGTCAGCAAAGGCCCGCAAAAGATTTAAAGTAGAGGCAGCCTGAGAGTAAGCTTTAAGCATTCTCTTCGGGTTTGGTTGTCTTTTGCCTGCTTCAAAACGAATATCATTAATGATATCACCGACATAACTGGGAAGTTCTACACCGTTAATAGTTTCGGTTGGGGTTGAACGGGGTTTTGCAAATTGTCCCGCCATGCGACCCACTTTCACAACGGGTAAATTCGCACCAGATGTCAGCACCACAGCCATCTGGAGGATTACACGAAACGTATCCCGAATATTGTCGGCATGGAATTCAGAAAAACTTTCAGCACAATCACCTCCCTGGAGTAAAAAGCCATTTCCTTCTGCAACATTAGCAAGGATGCGTTTTAGAGCGCGAACTTCACCGGCAAAAACCAATGGGGGGAATCCATGTAGTGTCGATTCAACTTCAGATAATTTATTCGCATCCGGATAATCCGGCATGTGCTTGATTTTAAATTTTCTCCAGCTATCAGGTTGCCATGGTGTCATGATGCGCATCCTTTAATCGATTATCCAACGTTTCAGTCGCTTGTTTCAATTTATCAATCATAGCTTTTGTATATGGGTTATAAAATTGCAAATCCGTGTATAATTCCCAACTATCATTACAGGTTTGATCTACCAAATCCAGTAAATCACGGAATCCCTGCGTGTCTATGGATGTTTTTCTAATTTTGAATTCTTTTAGCATACGACCAAGAAAATGGGTCACACCCTGCGTTTGTGCTGCAAGATTATCGTGTTCATCTGCTGACATTTCCATAATCTGTATACCTTGATCAATGAAAAAACTTTTCCAGAAATTAAACTGATTATAAGTATCTCTTGTATTATTTATCATCATTTTAAGACGACTATTCGAGATGAAAGAATCAGGACCAAACATTGGGTGAGTGGCGATTATGCCAACGGATTCGGGGAGATGCTTTTTCATCACATCAACAGGATGAATTTTCACAGAACACACATCAAGGATGGTTGTCCCTACTGATAAATTGGGTGCAATCTCTGTAATCACTGCTGCGAAATGACGGATAGGCACTGCTATAAAAATAGTTTTCTCATTTAAAATAGAATCCAGATCAACAAATTCCACTCCAGGAAAGGATGCAATTGCATGTGGGTCATGAGCTTTTATTGAAAATCCTTTTTGAAGAATATTGGCAAGGACTTTTCCAAAACGACCGAATCCGATAATACCAACACTACTCATGAGACATCCAGTTTTGTCACTCCAAGGAACAGAGTAAGGTTATGTTTTAAGTCATGGATACTCTCCTGAAGAATTTCCAGATCATATAAATCTGCACAGGCTTTATTCGCAATCACACCGGCTGTGGGAGGTAGTTTTCCTTCTGCAAGTCTACGGGCTGCTTCGGCTGTATCATCTTCCTCTATAAGTGGACGAGTCCAAAAATGTTCACTCAAGTAATCCTTACATTGACGTAATGCTTGTTGATGAGAATGAATCTCCGTTAGATCGCCAATATGAGTGCCAGCAAGCCCCAGTAGATTTTGATCCACCGGAATATGAAACATTTCCACAATGTTACAGCGATGTTTTGCCAATGCCTCTACACTTTCGATGACCACTCCACCCTGGGCGTTTTCCATGGCAAAAATACCATACGCAACTGATTCATTTTCAACTGCTGCCAACACCGCATTTGATGTGATCAGATATTCAATGGATGTACCATTAAGTCCGTGATTATTTATAAAAGAATCGGCCGCCTGCTCTGAAAAGCTACCTTTTCCACCCTGAATTCCAATCTTAATCATCCTATCTCCATTTAAATTTTTGCTAATAAAAAAGCCCCATTAACTTGGGGCTTCTACTTGAAAATGTACTTCTACAATTCTCAGGCTCTACCCCAAGGATTTGTAAAGTAATAAAAGTAGAATGCGTTTTTCATCTCGTCAAAGTTACTTGCTACGTCTTGTTGTGGCAATAATCAAATGAATCCTATTATTGTACATCCCGTGCAGCACGGAATATTTCTTTGAAAATTTTATTAATATGGTTTCGTGATAATGGATTATTCGTAAGAGTCGACAATCGATCAATGATTTCCTGTTCACGATTTGGATCTTTTACTACCATATCAATTGTTTGTTTTAGGGTGCCTACTTCGACGGCAATATCCATCCGTTCTACGAGCAAGGTTAATAATTGCTCATCAATTATATCAATTTTTTCACGACAATCTTTTATTCTATCTAATGCAAATTGATTATCAGACATTAGTTGACCTCCTCAAATCCAATTTGATCGCTAAATATATCATTTACAAAATCAGCTAAACTGTGAAATGTAGGTGCTCCTGATTTTTGAAGACGATCATAGCTTGTATGTCCAGTTGAAATAAGAACACAATCTGCGCCAATGGATTTAGCTACATCTAAATCATGAAGTGTATCACCTACAAAAAGAACCTCATGTGGACCAACATGTAATTCGTTCATCCATTGCTTCCCAGCTTCTTCTTTTCCATAAGCATAATGGTTATTCTGACCTATTATTTTCATAAAGCGATCTTGAATATTATGATAATTCGTTAACGTATCTAACATACCCTGTGTTGCAGCGGATAATAATGATTGAGAAATGCTCATGGATTGAAGACATGCCATTGTGTTTAGTGCATCAGGATGTAATTTTGCTTCAAACTGACGGCGCGTATATTCTTCTATAAATTCAGTTCCGACAATTTCGAAGGGGTTTTTATTGAAATCAAATCCGAGTTTCTTGTAATACTCAATCACCGGGAATGTAAATATATCCAAATAAGTTTTTTTGGTAATAATTGGCAAATCATAACGCTTCAAAACTACATTGATTGCTTCAATCCCAAGCCATAAATCGTTGAGTAGTGTTCCGTTCCAGTCCCATATAATATGTTTTATTTTCATTTTAGAGGGCTAAACATCGGGCAGATTTCAAAAAAAAGCGATAATTTTCTGATTATGAAGCAATCAAATAACATACCCGAGCTACTAATTCAGCTTTTTCAAAATGACCTTCCAGGTCACGATGCCCATAAAATCATGTTGGCAAAACCATTAAAACCATTGCCTATCAATAGTTTTTCCAACAAAAAAACACCTTCGGCTGTTTTAATTCTTTTGTATCCCAAAGATAAAGACCTTCGATTTATTCTTACAAAACGAACCCAACTCGTCAAACACCATAAAGGTCAAATTTCACTGCCGGGTGGCGTAATGCAATCAAATGAATCCTTGCAAGAAACGGCGCTGAGAGAGACCTGGGAAGAAATTGGGATTCCACCTGAAAATATGCATGTTTTTGGAAATCTATCTCCTCTTCATGTAAAAGTTTCGGGTTTTGAAATCCAACCTTTTGTAGCCTGGATGAATAAGGAACCCTCTATCGTACCAGCACCTCAAGAAGTCGAAGATGTACTATCCATTTCTTTGACCGACTTATTGAATGATGATATTATGGAATTAGAAGAATGGGAAATCCATGGACATCCAGTATCTGTTCCATTCTTCCGATTTGATGAGGCCAAAGTATGGGGCGCTACCGCAATGATTTTGGCTGAATTCAAACATATTTTCAAACAAAATTCATGAAGAGAATTGGTATTGATTTAGGCGGAAGTAAAATCGAAGGCGTTCTCATTTCTGGAAATGGAGAAATCCTTTCAAGAAAGCGAATACCAACAATCAGAAGTGAGGGTTATGAAGCTATTCTCAACCGTATTGTTTCACTTGTTCGGGAATTAATTGATAATGGAAGTGTTGACTACACCATTGGAATTTGCACACCCGGAACAATATCGCCAAAATCTGGAATGATTAAAAATTCAAATACAGCCTGTCTAATTGGAAAACCATTTCAGCAGGATTTAGAAGACAAATTATATCATACCATATTGATGGACAATGATGCAAATTGTTTTGCATTGGCTGAAGCCATCCTTGGTGCCGGACAGGGATTTAATACTGTTTTTGGTGTCATCATGGGAACGGGTGTCGGCGGTGGAATAGTAATAAATAAACAGGTCCATCGTGGCGCAGGATTAATCGCCGGTGAATGGGGACACCACAAAATTGATCCGAATGGACCAAAATGTTATTGCGGGAACCGGGGCTGTGTGGAAACATTTATTAGTGGTCCTGCATTAGAGCATCAGTGGACTAGTATTACCGGAAAAAGCCTTACGTTGGAAAAAATAGTAAATGAAAAAGACATCCCTGGATACAATGAATGGAAAGAAGAATTTCTAACTCACTTTGGACTCGCTTTATCAAATGTTATCAATATTCTTGACCCGGATGTCGTTGTGTTAGGTGGTGGAGTATCCAATATATCTTTCCTGTATTCCGACGGTTTACGCTACGTAGAAAAATATTCTTTTTCTGATTATCCAAATACTCCAATTGTTCAAAATAAACTTGGCGATTCTGCTGGCGTGATAGGTGCTGCATATTTGGGGGAATGGTCATGAGTGTAGGTCAATGGTTAAATTCACTTACTGCCGTAGACCATTTTATCATTTTGGGATTATTTGCGCTGGCGTGCATTTTTTCATGGTTTACATTGAACGGCTTGAGACAACTTTATGGCAATTTGCAGGGTCAGAACCGCTATGTTCATGAATTTCGTATTACGCCATTTCCATTTTTAGGTATAGCAATTTTATATACGGTAATTATGTATATGTTATTAGGAGATTTATTTACAACATTTTTTTCTTCCCTGCCTGCAGGATAATCTGATAGGAGAATCAATGCATTTTCGTATAACCTTAACAACGCTAATATTTGCAACAATCCTGTTTGCCGACGACAATAAAGACGAATTTGAACCATCCGATTATAATTCGCGAATTCATTATGCCCATCGGCTAGATCAACCCTTACAAATTGATGGAATTCTTGAAGAATCTTTATATGATCAAAACCCTATTAATACATTTATTCA
>JABMOV010000068.1 GCA_013203145.1 Fidelibacterota bacterium | reverse complement strand
GGCTTCACCAGCACTATTATTTTCTGCGAAAATGCAGTTATAAAATCTGCTGCTTGAGTTTTGGGCAAAAATTGCTCCCCCGGATATTGAAGCATTACAATTCACAAATTTCATATTGAAAAAGCGCGGTGATGCATTTTGTAGATGAACAGCTCCACCATTGTCAAAATTACCATTTTGGACTGTGAATCCAATTATTCGTGCGCTTAATGGTTCGAAGCTGTAGAAATCAAAGGCATAAGCATTATTCTCAAGATCCAATATTGTTAAGTCGGGACCGTCAGAAGAACGTAGAACAATGTCCTTTCCAAAGAAATTCAAATCACTATTACCTGTACCTATATATGTTCCAGCTAATACTTCAACCGTGTCTAAATCATCAGCATTGTCAATAGCATGTTGAATTGTTAAAAATGCATCATCGGGAGTTTTACCCGTATTGGGAAAATCATCATCTCCATCGGTAGCCACATAGTAAACCCATTGTAGTGGTTCTGCATTTTGGTGTTCAATGGGACCTAGATCAGAACTTGAACCAACAGGATCTGGTCGCATATTTCCGTTGTAATCTGATTCTGGGATATCCTCATACTGTGAACTGGTAAAATCAAAATACTGATCTACGCCCAGACCAATTGCTGGTGAGTATTCTGATAATGAAAAATCACCATTTTCGGGATCCACAATCATTGGGTTAAAACTATAATTATCCGCAGAATAAGAAGTTAAATCCTGAACGGAACAATTATGTACACCATTTTGACCAGCAACATCTTGATCGCCCCCACCACTGTTAATATTGTCCCAAAATATTGAGTTATAGATAGATATCCCTGAATTTGACTGGATCCAAATTGCCCCACCTGAACCATATTCAGTACTGATGTTTTCCAGAAATAGACAATTGACTATACTTGAAGCAGATCCACCAGAAGGATTCCATCCAAATGCCGCCCCAGTACGAGCAGAATTTTGATAAAAAATACTATTCGTTATATCAATGTTATCTGCGAAAAATACACCAACTGAATTCGATCCGGTATTTCTGATAAACCGTGAATTAGAAACATCAATTTGACTCTGATCATTCCCTGTCAATACGACGGCACCGAATTCTCCAGTATTAATATTTTCAATAAAATAGCAGTTCTCAATGGTAAGGTCACTATTTTCGACTCTTATCATTGGTTCACTATTTGCCTCACCATTTTGTATAGTCAGTCCAATAAGTTTTGTATTTGGACCTTCTCCACTGGTGACATCTAACAAACGTCTTTGTGTTGCACCAAAACCAGAAAGATCTATAATGGTAGAATCAGGCCCCTTTTCACCCATTAGTACTATATCGCGTGGAGTGGTTGTCATACCACCAAATTCATCCATCTGCTGGAAATTCAAGTCACGATTATCGTCTCCTGAATACGTACCGGGTCTCAGAAGAACAGTGTCTCCATCATTGCTATTGAAAATCGCCTTACGAATATTTCCATATGGATTGTTGATGCTACCCTCTCCTGTTCCCGAAGGCACATCGGTGGCAACGTACCAAACCGGACCCTGATAATGTGGAACAGCAACGATATCATAGCTCGTCATGCTTTCATAACCGGACGAATCAACCGCACCGATTCCAAAATAGTATTTCGTCATATTTGTTAGATTTGTAACCGTGTCAACAATTGTTGATAAACCTGGCAATACAGTCGCGATTGAATCAAAATTAGTTGAATCAGGTTCAATGGCCTGATAAACAATATAATAAGCAACATCTGTTGCAGTTACACTATCCCAGCTCAATCGCACTGCACGATGTAATTCTTCAGCCATAATATTTACAGGTATATCGGGGTAAGGTGTTTCAGCTTCTGATCGTTCATAAGCACCAAGATCAGGGTTTAATCCGCTGGGCTGAATGCGATCATTACCTGCAAGATCAAGCCCACCAATATTAATATCTCCATCCCGTGGATGAGAATAACCATCAACTCCGGCACCGATGGCATAGGAAGCAATGCTTAATGTATAATCACCATTTTGAGGATCGGTAAATAAAGGATCAATATCCAGACTATTATCAAAATTGAACCCAGAAACCATACCGCCATTTTCAATCAACGAATTTGTAATCTGATAAAAACTATTTAGATCAACAAATGGTGATCCTTCATTTTCAAATGCATTATCTAATGTGTTATCCCAAATGATTGAATTAATAATGTGGGATTCCGTGATTTCCAGTGCCGCACCACCGTTTGTTGAAAAATTATTAGTGATTGTTGAGTTTTCAATCAACAGACGACAGTGTAATCCATAGAAAAAAATTGCAGCACCCTCAGTATTTACGTTGGTATTATTTGCAATTAGAGAATTTGAAATGGTAGTCCATTTTTGAGTTGTATTATTATAACCCACAAAAATGGCACCACCATAATTTTCAGCGCTGTTATTTTCAAAAATACAATGATCAAAGATAAACTCAGCTGCGTTATAGCCGTTAATGGCACCACCGTCATCTGCTGCTGAATTACCGTCAAATAAACAATTCATAAATTTGGGTTCGCTACTCTCATAAAAAATAGAAACAGCACCACCATCAAAGGCTGAATTATTAATGAAAGAACAGTTTAAGAAGTAGGGGGATGAACTCTCAACATAAACAGCACCGCCATCACGATCTGAGGAGGAAACAAAATTATTAGCAAATGTACAGTTCATAAATTTTGGGTTTGATCCGCTCATTAGTTTTACTGCACCACCATTTTCTGTTGAAGTGCAATTCTGAATAGTAAATCCAATAATCTGTGTAGTTGTGTCAGCTCCAAAATCAAATTGAATGAACCGTTTCTGGGTAGTTGATCCATTTAATCGTCCATCAATAAAGGTTGTGTCTGGACCTTCCTGGCTCATTAGAACAAAAGGCATATTAGGCGCTACAAGATCAAGATCGTAAAACCGCTGGTATGTTCCTGGCAATACCATGATCGTATCACCACTACTAAAGTTTGGATTTGCGATTCCTTCACCCCACGCTGCTCCTATGGTTTGGAATGGAGTTTCAGGTGACCCGTCTGCACTATCTGGATTAGCCGTAGCATCCACATACCAAATAGGTTCGCTGTAACCGGGTTGGGCTGAAGCGATTTCGGAGGTTACTCCAGTATATCCTGCAGAATTATGTGCAGCGATTCGGAAATAGTAGGGTGTATTGTTTTGAAGATTTGATACGATATGGGTGAATTTCCCATTCGATTGGGTTCCTTGATTTACTTTCCCAATAGAATCATTTGCAGCTGCAATAAAATCAGCAAGTGTATCCATATAAACGATATAATAATCAATATTTCCATTTACGTCCGGGTTTTCATCCCACGTTAAATCAACCGCATAACTTGCGCCCTCTGCAAAAAGATTTTGAACTTGTCGTGGGTATGGCGATACTGCCAGAGGATTTTCATAGGCACCCAAATCAGGATATACACCACCAGCTCCATAAGGACGTGCGTTTCCATCTATATCCGTGCTAGGTGCAGTATACGTTTGCCATCCTGTCCAACCAGCTCCAATTGCCGGACTAAAATCGGATAATTGATAATTTCCATTTTCAGCATCAACAAATTGGGGATCGCTCACTTGGTTATGATTGTAGGTGTAAAACCATCGATTAAATTGAGTACCATTTTCAATGATATTGTAATCAGCTCTAAATGTAGAATTTCCACCATCCTCTATGTTTTCCTGACCGCTTTGCACAGCATGATTTCCCCAAACGATGGAGTTAAACATATCAAATTTCTGGTCTGGCCATCCATCAAGGTAAATACCGCCACCTATAGAATTCCCCATAACACCATAGATGGCTGTATCATTAGCAACTGTCGTATTGACCATACTAACTATTTCGCCAACATTGTTGTTGTTAGTTTGAATAAAAATACCACCACCAAATGCAGTTTCTCCAGCGGTATAGTTTTGATAACCGGCGGTTGCTTTGTTATTCACAATCAGGCAATTTTCAAATGCGACTCGTGTATAAATAGCCAAAGCTCCTCCTCTGGCAGAATTTTTTGCTTCAACTCTATTACGGTCAAATGTGCAATTATTAAATTCAATAGGATTACTAGCATAATTAAAATCAGCAATAAAAACAGCACCACCATTGGCTTCGCCATTTGTATTTGAGGCAACGTTATCTCTAAATACACAGTTATTGAATCCAGGCAGTCCGCCAGACCACATAACAGCAACTGCTCCTCCATTTTCAGCTTCATTTTGTGTAAATATACAATTAAAAAATTGTGGTGATGCTCCATCTATCCAAATGGATCCGCCCTCATATTCATTGTTTCCAGGTTGCCCGTTCTTAAAGGTAAATCCGATAATGTTTGTATTGGGCGATACGCCATTACTGATTGAAAAGTGACGGTGGTTATTATCTGAGCTGAGAATTGTTGAGTCGGCTCCTTTTTCTGATAATATAATTAAATCTTTTGCGCTGAGATAAATTTCAAAATTACCTACACCGGAATACGTCCCCGGTAAAACCAATACAGTGTCTGTATTGGTGGTGGCTGAGTCAATGGCCACTTGAATCTGATTGAAGGGTGATGTTGAACTTCCTTCACCGTTTGTGCCAACATCATCTACATACCAGACGGGACCTGTATATCGTGGTGTGACGCCAATTTCGAATGAGGGCAATCCTTCATAACCGTCATTATCAATGACCGTCACTTGATAAAAATAGGGTGTGCCATTTGTTAATCCTGTGGCCGTAAATGTTTCTGTTCCAGCGGCAACTTGTCCAATAGAATCGTTGGATGTAGGTGTAAAGTCTTGGGTTGTACTTTGATAAATGGCATAACGATTCAAATCGCTTTCTGAATTGGCGTCCCAAGTTAAAATTACCTTTTGATGACCTGCTTGCCCCATGAGATTCGCGACCTGTCCGGGATAAGGACTTATGGCTAAACTGTTTTCGTAGGCTCCAATATCAGGGCTAGACCCGCCGGGATTCGGGCGAGCATTTCCAAGGATGTCATTTGCTGGTGCGCTGTACCCACCGAATCCACTCGTGCCCGCTCCAATATTATAGCTGGCATCTGAAAGAGTAAAATCACCACCAGTACTATTTGTGAATTGTGGATCCAGTGATATGCTGGTACTCGCAAACCAATTATATTGTTCACCGTCTTCTATGTTGTTGTTGTTGGTAACCATATTGGCACCGTTGTCGAAAATATTTGCGTTACTTTCTGCAGTGTTACCCCACAAAATAGTATTGAACATGATGTTTATTTCATCCCAATCCAGAAAAATTCCACCACCATTGGAATTGCTTTGCGCCGCCGGAGCATTTGCTTCATTTTCAGCGATTGTACAATTGATTATTTTCACTTCGTGTTGATTATAATTCGCCCATAAATCGACCGCTATTCCTCCACCGCGGCTGGTCCCATTTACTGGTGATGTATAGTTATTTGTAATAACACAATTAATTAATTCCGTCCGCGCATGTACCGCTAATCCACCTCCATTTGCTTCCCAGGTTCCCCAAGCAATGACATTGTTTTCACGAATAAAACAACGAATTAATTTTACCGGGTCAACACCAGAATTATCAAACCAATCCACAAAAACACCACCACCATTGCCATTATCCCCACCGCTCGTGACGGTATTTGAATCGATAATACAATCGGTAAAGACAGGTGTACCTTGATGTACATAAACACCACCACCATTGGCGGACATCCCTGTGCCAGCCGTAGTCGTTACTTCATTATTAATAATAGTACAATTTTGAAATTTGGGTGCGGCAAATGTATTGTAAACGGCAACGCCGCCACCATATCCAATAGATGAATTTCCATCAATTGTACAATTTCTGAATATCGGAGAAGAATTATTTACATTTATTGCTCCTCCGGCTGCAGTTGAAGATGTCGTTTCATTATTTCTAAACACACAATCTTTTATGATTGCGTTATTGGTGGAGTACCCCAAAAAATCATTAAAAAATATTGATCCACCATCAGCATTGACAGAGCCATTTATAAACGTAAAGCCAATTATTTGCATGGTTGTATCTTCGCCACTTTGAATCACGAAGTGCCGATCACCATAATTCGCATCCAGAGTTGTAGATGCAGTGCCCGATTCAGACATTATTACTATATTTTTCCCACCAGGATTCAATCCCCGATACCCATTTCCAACGTATGTCCCGGCCTTTACCATGACCGTATCTCCAGTAACCGTAGATTGAATCCCCTTTTCCACAGACAAAAACGGTGAGCTGGCAGAACCATCATTGCCATCATTACCACCGCTGTCAGCTAGGGCAACCCACCAAACTGGACCATTATATAATGGCGTTGCACTTTCTTCATTTGTCATTGCACTGTATTCACCAGCGCTGTTTTTTGCCTTCACACCATAATAGTAGATTGTATTATTTGTTATTCCAGTATCGGTATAAGTCGTTGTAGAGCTATTAACAGAATCAACAGGAGAAAGACTTCCTGAAGACGTTCCACGATAAATAACATAATTTGCCAAATCGCCATCTGTTGAGGCTGTCCAGGATAAACCAACTTCACTATCACCGGCAGCTAATACAAGGTAGGATGGGGGGTATACATAATCGGCCCCATTTTTAATGCAACGGATAGAAAACCCATTCTGCTTATGGTTGCTGCTCCGATCGATTAATGAACTATTGTAATCCAAAGCTCGAGCCCAAGAGTGTGTGCTACTATAGTACATAGATGACCATAAGAAACCTGTTGTACCCACCCAGCTGTAATTGCCATTATCTGGGTGACGTAAACCACCAGGTAAGGCGGTATAACCGCTTTCGTTTGTAGCTCCTGTGTTAGGACTAGTCCAATGAATTGTGCCCGATTCTTTTAATTTTCCACCTTCATTTGTTCCGCGCTGACCAGTCTGATCCGCCTGCGCCTGACTCATACCAAGATACATCTCCAGTTCTTTCCAATCGTCGTCAGTAGGTACACGCCATCCTTCTGGGGCAATATTTCTTAAATCATCTACTGCATACCAATTGTAAAGTAACCCATAAGTACTGATATTGTTATTGTCGTCATTATAGACAGCATAAGCGCCGGTACTAAGATTTGACCAATCTGTATTATCATAATTCGTTGGTATAGCATCTCCATTCAAGTATTTTGTTGCTTTTAGGTTTTCTTTCATCCATGTTTGATTGCCAATAGTTACCGCT
>JABMOV010000009.1 GCA_013203145.1 Fidelibacterota bacterium | reverse complement strand
CTTAAAACAACAATAAATGTCATTAAAGGAAAAACTGCGAGCAATAGAATATTTTTGAGTGTTAAATGTTTTTTATCTGGGCTGTATGAAAGTGCAAGGAGGAAGTATAATAACGGTGCACTTGAAATACCAATATAAGAAACATTTGTCCAGAACATTTTCAATTGCAGTGTGGTACCTGAAACTTCAAACGCCGCGGCAAAAGACCAAATAGTGCTAGATACTGATAATAACCAAAGATGTGTAGCAGAAGATGATTGTCGATGTTTCCACGCAATGACCGAAACATATAAGCTACTTATTGTGGAGATAAATAATATTAAACTTATAAAGTTGAATTGATAATTCAATGTTAGAATAATTCCTTCGTTAAGTTGTTTTTGATTTGAACGATAGTGGACGTCAGACTAAAAGTGATTATCAAATACTCATATTTAGCTACAAAAATATACGCATAAGAAGGTTCAAAATATCTTCAGAAAATTAAATGATCATTACATGCAATAATTGCGGGAATATAGAAAAGAGGAGTACCCCGGACAGGACTCGAACCTGTGACCCTCAGATTAGAAATCTGATGCTCTATAGAAGATCGTCAAGACCACCTGTGGTATAATTATGCTATTATTTTGTCTACCTATGTGAACTTGTGTCATTAAAATTTGATGCAACCTCCAGCTTGACGACTTAAGGGGTTCTCAAATATTTTCGGTTTTAAGTGGACAATAATTGTGTAATTGATTTGTCTCCTCCTGATTGCTCGTGTCGTATTAAAAGAAATTTAAAAAAAAGCGAAAATATTTGGCCTATTTGAGAAATCTAATAATTATCTAACAATAGTCTTGTAATATTAAATTCATCACTGAATGAATACATGAAAAACATACTTATCATCGAAGATGAAGAAGATATCCTTGAGCTTCTCCAATATAATCTTGAAAATGCCGGATATGCTGTTAAAGGTGTAACCCATGGGGGGAAAGGATTAGTTGCTGCACAGGCAAATCCACCCAATATCATCATTCTCGATATTATGCTTCCTGGTCTCAATGGATTAGAAATATGTCGAAGATTGAAATCTGATTCTAGTACCAGTGCAATTCCCATTATTATGGTGTCAGCAAGAGGAGAAGAATCAGATATTATAAAGGGACTTGACCTTGGTGCTGATGATTATATCACAAAACCATTTAGCCCAAAAATTCTTGTCGCTAGAGTGAATGCTCTTTTCCGTCGGAATCGTCATGATGCAATAAATGAGGATATCATCCAAATTGAGGGAATAACGATTCATTTTCAACAACGAACTATTCAAATTGATGGAACCTTTACAGATCTTACATTTTCAGAATTTCAAATTCTGTCTTTACTGGCATCACATCCGGGTTGGGTTTATACACGAAATCAGATTATCAAACATATTCATGGAGATAATTATCCAGTGACTGACCGTTCAATAGATTTCCAGATTGTTGGACTGCGAAAAAAAATGTTAACCAAAGGGAATTTAGTTCAAACAGTTAGAGGTGTCGGTTATAAATTCAAGCATGAAAAGTTCTAAACCTTTACTTTTACAACTCTTTCCACTTTTTTTATTTCTTTCATTATTTGCCGTAATTGTCCTAGCAATTATCAGCACCAATACAATTCGCAGCTCAATTCAAAATTCTACTCATCAGGAGTTGCTGTCAAATGCGAAGATTATCCGCCTGCTAATATCAGACAAAGAATTATTTAATTCTTCCCTCCTCAATAAAGAAATCTCAACGGTTAAAACAGAGACTGGAATTCGCGTGACCATAATTGGTCTGGATGGAACTGTATTGGCCGATACTGACGAGAATCCTTCCCAAATGGATAATCACGGGGATCGTCCTGAGATTTTGGATGCGTTTGAAGGTAAAACCGGGAAGATCACTCGTTTTAGTCATACGATCCAAACACCGATGCTCTATGTAGCAATTCCTATTGTTATTAATGGGGAAATCCACGGCGTAGTTCGAACATCTATGGCAATGGTTCAATTACATGACACAATTAAAACAATGCGCAACCGCATTTGGATGAGCGGTATTATTGTTATTCTTCTTTCTGCCTTCGTAAGCTATATTTTATCCAGACGAATCGTGGCTCCATTAAAAAAAATGAAAGCGGGCGCTGAACGATATGCCCAAGGAGATTTTAAAGAAAAAATACCTTCTCATAATACTGAAGAAATTAGTGGATTAGCTATTTCACTTAATCATATGGCACAACAACTCCACGTCCGCTTTGATACGATACTGAACCAGCGAAATGAACTAGAAGCTGTTTTATCCAGTATGATTGAAGGTGTGCTTGCAATAGATCAACAAGGTTGTATTCTTAGAACCAACGCCACGTTCAGGTCGTTTTTTGATATTGATAAAATGCCCAAGGATGATGTTACCATTCATGAAATACTTCGACATACAGAGCTGTTACGCTTCATTGATGATGTTTTGCATAGCGAAAACACGCTTGAAACGGATATTACTATTCGTCGTGAACATGATTATTTCTTCCAGGTTACTGGTACACCTTTGATTGGACATAATAATTACAAATTGGGGGCACTTTTTATTTTTAATGATATTAGCCGTATTCGCCGTTTAGAACAAGTACGTAGTGATTTTGTGGCAAATGTATCTCATGAGCTAAAAACACCGATTACCGCCATTCAGGGTTTTATTGAAACATTGAAAGATGGTGCTGTGCATAATAGTGAAAAAGCAGAACATTTCATTGATATTATTGATCGGCAATCAAACCGATTAAATGCAATTATCACCGATTTATTGGAGCTCTCCAGAATTGAACGTGAAAATGAAGCAGGTCCGCTGGAAACAACAGTATATTCTATTTTTCCATTATTTCAATCTGCTATTAAAGATTTTGAATTACGGGCAAAACAAAAAGATATTGTTTTCAAATCTGATTGCGACCCAACCATTCAAGTACCTATTAATATTCAATTGATGCAAAATGCCATCAACAATCTTGTGGATAACGCAGTGAAATACAGCAATGAAAATTCTATGGTTTCCTTAAGTTGTGTTCAGGAAGATCGTCATGTAATAATTCGTATCAAAGATGAAGGAAACGGTATTCCGGAACAATATTTCTCGCGAATATTTGAACGATTTTACCGCGTGGACAAAGCCCGTAGCCGTGCTATGGGTGGTACTGGGCTGGGTCTCGCCATCGTAAAACATATTGTGTTGGCCCACAACGGAAAAGTTTTTGTAGAAAGTATAATGGCAAAAGGAAGCACATTTACCATAAAGTTGCCTATTCTGGATAATTAGAAAACCTTCAAACAATTTTCTAACACGTTCCAAACATCAATCAAATATTTCGCCAGTAATTTCAGAGCAATAAACAATAATTCATTTCAAGGATAAACAATGAAAACAAAATATATAGGAATATGTTTCCTATTAATCATAAGTGTTTTGGTCGCTGAAAGTGGAAAAATAAGTGGACTAACTTTTTTTGAATACAGCATGGATGACTCAAAGTCTGCATTCGAAATAAACAGAACTTATTTTACATATGAAAAACGAGTTTCTGACAATATCGGTTACAAATTTCAATTGGATGTAGGTCGGGAAAAGATTCCAACATCGGTTGTCGATTCAACATTTGAAGTCGATAAAACACGATCCACCCAATTATACAGTATTTAAAAAATGCCAACCTCAGTTGGAAAACCGGATTTGGAACATTGACCTTCGGATTGCAAGGAATGAATATGTTCGGTGTTCAGGAAAAAAACTGGGGATATCGATTTATACAAAAATCCCCCATGGATTTATATGGATATTCCAGTTCTGCTGATTTAGGTATTGGATATTCAAATACCTCTGGTCCCTTGTACTCCAGTATACTGGTTACCAATGGAGCCGGCTATAAAAAACCTGAGTCAGATGAATACAAAAAAGTGTCTTTAAATGTTGTGTATGGAGACATGAAACTTGGTAAATCTAACGGTTACAATGCCGGAATAGCACTTTCCTTTGAACCAACAGATACCGATCCGACTCAAGTTTTAGGAGTATTCGGAGGCGTGCAATTCAATGTCTTACGCGTCGGTGGAGAATTCACTAAAAAAGATGACGGGACAAATTCAACTACCCTCACTTCTCTATATGGAAATTTCACAGTGGGTTCATCGTTGGCGTTAATCGGTCGATTGGATGTTTACGAAAAAGACCAGTTTATTATTGCCGGTGTCAATTACATGCCCGAATCGGCATTGTCCATTGCGCCTACAATTCGTTATTCTGCAAATGAAGGCAGTGATGCAACAAAAATGGTGATTGTGAATTTCCAATTCAAAATATAGATTATTCCACACCCATATAATGTAAAAGGGCTGGTTTCTACCAGCCCTTTTTTTGCACTATTTTAAATTTTTTCTCATTCTAATACTTTCCTAACATTCGATTGATATCTTCATCTCGAGGAATATGAATTATTGCCTCTATTTAATCAAAAATACTAAACATGTCACATTTATAAGGTGAAAAAATGAAAAATATTTCGATCATACTATTGTTAACAATAATGGTTTTTACTGGGTGTAACAGTGGGAAATCCAATGCAAAAGCACATTCCTCATTAACTATTAAGGGTTCAGATACCATGGTTCACTTAGCCAGTAACTGGGCGGAATCATATATGAACTCCTACAAAGATGCTGATATCTCCGTTACGGGTGGTGGTTCCGGTACAGGTATTGCAGCGTTGTTAAATGGAACAACTGATATTTGTATCGCATCCCGGAAAATCAAAGATAAAGAAGTAAAACAAGCTGAAAAGCAAGGCCTTGATATCAATGAAATTATCGTTTCCAGGGATGGGATTGCAGTCGTTATTAATCCTGAGAATCCGGTCTCAGAACTTACTCTTGAGCAAATTGGAAAAATATATACCGGGGCAACCACAAATTGGAATCAGGTGGGTGGGTCTGATGCACCAATCGTGTTACTTTCAAGAGAATCAAGCTCAGGAACATATGTGTTTTTCCAGAAGCGCGTTATGAACAAAAAAGACTACTCGCAGGAAGCCATGTTAATGCCATCCACTTCGGCTATTGTTCAATCTGTTTCGCAAGATCAATGGGCAATTGGATATGTTGGTTTGGGTTATGCAGTGGAAGCAGCAGATCGTGTAAAACCAATACAAATTTTAAATAAAGCCGGATTGTCCCCAGTTAATGCCTCAGTTAAAACGGTGAAAAATGGATCTTATCCTATTGCCCGACCGCTTCATTTTTATACAAATGGCGATCCAGTAGGATTAGAAAAACAATTTATTGAGTTTTGTCTCTCTGATGCTGGGCAAACAATCGTGTTTGAAACAGGGTACGTTCCGGTAAACTAGATAGTACACGATCAACGATGTTGAAGGACAAAGTCATCCAATATGTTCTATGGGGCTCAGCTGCAACCAGTATTCTTATTGTGGCGCTCATATTTATTTTTCTTGGAAAGGAAGCCTTTTCTTTTATCTCTGAGCCCGGAATTGAAAAGTTATTTAGCTCTAGATGGGTCCCAGTATCTTTTACACTTGAACAATTTGGGTTATACCCTCTTATTACTGGTTCTTTTCTGGTAACAATTCTTGCAACCATCATTATGATACCTTTTGGTGTTACAGGTGCCCTTTACATTTCTGAGTTTGCATCAAATACAGAACGTGAGTTTTTGAAACCCTTTATTGAAATCCTTGCAGGGATACCATCCGTTGTTATTGGTTTTTTTGGTTTACTTGTTCTGAGTCCAATAGTTAAAAGTTTGTTCGGACTTAACACAGGGCTTACTGCAATCACTGGAGCATTGTTGCTTGCATTAATGGCTATTCCAACGGTGATATCTATTTCTGAAGATGCGATACAGAGTGTGCCATCTTCATATAAAGAAGCCAGCCTGGCTTTAGGGGCAAGTCCATTACAAACATCATTTCGTGTCGTTGTACCAGCCGCTTTACCAGGAATTATAGCCGCAATCATGCTTGGTATGGGACGAGTTGTTGGTGAAACTATGGTCGTATTAATGGTCACTGGTAATACAGCAAAACTTACATTATCACCGTTCGACTCTGTGCGAACAATGACAGCGACAATCGCTGCAGAAATGGGTGAAGTTGCATTTGGGAGTTCACACTATGCTGCTTTATTCTGGGTAGGAATCGTATTGATGTTAATCACATTCGGTCTGAATGTTTTGGCTCAGCAATTATTAAAGAAATACCAAATGCGGTAACTCATGCCAAAGAAAGAAAAAGTAATCACCTGGGTTCTTCGTCTTATTACCTACAGCATTGTAGTTATCATTGGAACCATTTTGTTTAATATTGTTAAAAATGGCCTACCTGTTTTATCTTGGGAATTTCTTAGTCAGCCTCCACGAAGAAGTGGAGCAGAAGGCGGTATTCTACCAGCTATTATTGGAACAATTTACCTCGTATCTGGTGCGATTATAGTTGCGATTCCCCTTGGCATGGCTACGTCGATTTATCTAACAGAATATGCAAGCCAAGATCGCTTTAATCGGTATGTTCGATTATCAATCATAACCTTAGCTGGAGTTCCATCTATTGTATTTGGATTATTTGGATTGGGACTATTTGTAATATTCTTTGGTTTCGGTGCATCCATTTTATCTGGGAGTTTGACATTAGCCTTTATGATTCTCCCAACCATCATTGTTTCCAGTGAAGAGGCACTTCGGGCAGTCCCCCTATCATTGCGCGAAGGAAGTCTGGCTTTAGGAGCAACCAGATGGCAAACTATTTATAAGAATGTTCTCCCGTATGCACTGCCGGGAATGTTTACTGGCTCCATACTAGGAGTTGGTCGTGCAGCAGGTGAAACTGCACCTATATTATTAACGGCTGCAGCATTTTTCTTACCAAAGCTTCCAACATCAATTTTTGATCAGGTAATGGCATTACCATATCATCTTTACATTTTAGCAACACAACATCCAGAAGTTCACAAAGTATTGCCTAAACAATATGGAACAGCATTGGTCTTAGTATTATTAGTTCTCACTTTTAATTTGACTGCAATTTTTTTGCGAGGACATTTCAGGAAAAAATATAAATGGTAAATGAAACAATTAAACTAGAATCAAAGAATCTGAATTTCTATTACGGAGAGACCCAGGCTCTATTTAATATTAATCTACAAATTCCTAAAAATAGAGTTACAGCATTAATCGGACCCTCCGGGTGTGGAAAATCCACTTTTCTACGGATGTATAACCGTATGAATGATATTATTCCCGGAACCCATCATAAGGGAAGTATCCTTATTGATAGTGACGATATCTATTTAGAAAAAGGATCTATGGATATCGTTTCCTTACGCAAAAAAGTAGGGATGGTATTTCAGAAATCTAATCCATTTCCAAAGTCCATTTGGGAAAACATCGCTTATGGTCCAAAGATACATGGTATTAAAGACAATACAAAACTGGAAGCCATTGTAGAGAAAAGCCTGAGAGGTTCTGCCCTTTGGGAGGAAGTGTCTGATCGTTTACACCAAAATGCATTCGGATTATCCGGTGGACAACAGCAACGATTATGCATCGCACGGGCACTGGCAGTTGAACCGGAAATTCTTCTTATGGACGAACCTGCATCTGCTTTGGATCCAAAATCCACAACTAGAATTGAGAATTTGATTCGTGAACTACGGGAAAATTATACAATAGTCATCGTTACCCATAATATGCAGCAGGCAGCTCGAATTTCTTACTATACTGCATTTTTCTATGAAGGAAAACTAATTGAATTTGGTGAGACGGAAAAAATATTTACGAAACCCGATCAACAACAAACAGAAGATTATATTACCGGCCGATTTGGCTAGAGGTGGAAAAATGACGATACAATTTGAACGTGAAATTATCCGATTAAAGAAAAGTATATTATTTCTTGGTTCCATGGTTGAAGATAGCCTGGATATGGCTATGGTATCCATTTCAGAATATGATTGTGCTCTTGCCCAAAAAATAATCGATTACGACAAAGACATTGATCTGAAAGAGATTGAAATCGAGGAAGATTGTCTAAAAATACTAGCTCTCCACCAACCTGTTGCAATCGATCTTCGATTTGTAATATCAGTATTAAAGATTAATAATGATCTTGAGCGAATTGGTGATTTGGCAACTAGTATTGCAGAACGAATCTTAAAATTAACCAATACAAAAAAACTGACAATCCCTCAAATTA
Organism: Fidelibacterota bacterium; assembly: GCA_013203145.1. Classification (GTDB taxonomy): domain Bacteria; phylum Fidelibacterota; class Marinisomatia; order Marinisomatales; family JABMOV01; genus JABMOV01. The sequence continues at coordinate 16,522 of JABMOV010000009.1, read as the reverse complement.
TTTTCAGCATGGCAACCTCTGCCAAAGGTATGGTAAAAAATAGTTTAGATGCGTTGGTTAATATGGATAGTGAACTTGCGGAAGATGTAATCAAGAGCGATAATGAAGTTGATCGATTGCATAGCTCAATGTATGATTATATTTATTCAAAATTTACCGATGACCTTGACAAAACACCGGAATGGATGGAAGTCCTTGCAATCTCTAGATACCTGGAACGGATAGCAGACCATGCCACAAATATTGCCGAAGATGTAATTTACCTTATCAATGGTAAAATTGTAAGACACCCAAATCTAATGAGTTCATAATACGACTTATCAAAATCCTTCCAATTTAAACATATCTCAAATTTGTGTCACAAGCAGTATCTTTAATAGGTTGAGTTTTATATTCGACCACCTTTCATGAAGGTCACAGTTTTGTCGATCATCGAACAATCAAAAGTATGCACTAATTGAGCACTATTTCTGTCATTTAGTGTCATATTCTGTCTAACGTATAACATAAATAAAAAACCCTACTATCACGAGGGAAAATAGGGTTCTATGAGGAGCGGAACCGACGAGACTCAAACGCTCGACCAATGGCTTATAAGGTCACTGCTTTTGCCTCGACAAATCATAATCCGTATCCATAATAGGTATTTTCAGAATTTTATAATAATTTGATTTTAATGAATCAATACGTTACTTAAATAGTAACAAAAAGGAGTATTGTGACTAAAGATCGTACATTTACAACAGCTATTCACTTGCTTTCAGCGTTGGCTAAAAACTCGCCTCGAGTTACAAACAGCGACAGACTTGCCAATAGTCTTAAAACCAATCCTGGCTTGGTGCGCAGAGTTTTATCAAAACTGTCTAAAACCGGTTGGATTGAAACTGTAAAGGGGAAAGGAGGTGGAAGTAAACTTGCAGTCTCGGCAGAGTCGATCAATCTTCGCATGATTTATGAAAGTGTTGTGGCGGGTCCATTGTTTCGCTCATTTGAAAAAGAGCCTTATGCTCAATGCGCAGTAAGTTGTCAAATTGGAGGCATATTAGACGATGTGTATGGGGATTTGGAAAATGAACTCTTAGTAAAAATGGAAAGTCGAAAATTATCTGAGATAGTTAAGAAGAATACTTGAATTAAAATAACTTTAAGGAGGAAAAATGAATAAGAACCTGTTACTAAAAATATCGACCGTTTTATGGGGCATCTGGGGTGTCTTTCATCTGTTAATCGGAGTCCTCATGGTAGCTACCTTCAGTGGGAGTGATTCGGAAGGGAATCTAAAGGCCATTCCGGTGGTATTAGATTTCGTCATGAACGGCATGAGCATGCCTTTTCCAATCCTCGCTTCACTTAAGCAACATGCTTTTAATCTTGGTTGGATCGGAGCCGTAGTCACCATAGGTAGTTACTATATCTGGAAGAAAAAACCTAACACCATCATCCTCTGCGCCATAGTTGGAGGATTTGCTGACTTAGGGTATTTTATTTTCGTAGACTTAGCTGGCTATGCACAACCTCCAGCAACACAAATGACATGGATAAGTGCATCGGCAATCATATTAAGCTTGTATGTCTATTTTACCACTGACAAATTGAGCACATTATAAGGTGATAAAATTTTAAAAAATATTAATTCAAATATAGTAAAAAAAAGTCCAGTTGGATTTTATTTAACTCTTTTCCTGACAGCCCTAATGGCATACCGGATAATGGTAGTGTTCATGTGGGGAACACTTGGAAAAGGGACCCCTAATGTTTGGGTCATTCCCTATTCAGGTGACGTCGTCGTAGGCGCACTAGCGTTGATTGTAACGTATTTGCTCTGGAAGCATCGTGGACTTGGTGTCTGGACAAGCGGGATTGTATTCCATGTTATCGGAATTAAGGATTTTTCAGTAGCTGCTCAATTGATTTTTATAGCACCCCCGGGTGTTATGCCAACGAGCATAGGGGGTATGCTCATTTTTATCGCTTAATTTCAAATTACACTAACACTGCTTTGTTAGTCCGCTGCTCGAAAAAAGTGTGCTATAACTGTGCTATATTTTTGTCTATTTAAATCATTTTGTGTCATCTTGTGTACACTTATGTCATTTTATAAAAGTAAAATATTTGTTCCATTTCTGGTCAAGAAAAGTGGTTTATAGAGGAGTACCCCGGACAGGACTCGAACCTGTGACCCTCAGATTAGAAATCTGATGCTCTATCCATCTGAGCTACCGGGGCAATTGTGTTTTCAATAATCAAGATTCACTTTAAGAAGCAATTATTAGTGCTAAATAAGCGCGCAAAATTAGGTTTTCATGACAGCATATCACAAATGGAAACAAATTGTTTAAACATGAATTTTTATTTGTGATAAGACGATCCTTGAATAGGAAAAGGAATAACGTTAAACTATGACAAGAATTTAGGTACTTTGATCATCGAAAATAATAAACCACATGTTCTCATTGTAGAGGATGACCTCTCAAATAGCGAATTATTTGTATATGCCTTCAAAGATAGGTTTTCTCTCTGTACTGCCGAATCAGCCGAAAAAGCAATGGTTTGTCTGGATAACCATCATATTGATCTTATACTAATGGACTTAGCATTAATAGGCGATATGGATGGTTTAGCGTTAACAAGCCTGATAAGAAAAAATGAAAAATGGAAAGAACTGCCAATTATTGCTATCACAGCACATGTCATGAAATATGATGAAATACGTGCGATCAATGCTGGCTGCACAGAATTTGTATCAAAACCTGTACGAATAAAAAATCTAATAAATATAATGGAAAAGTATATAAGTAAGGCCAACCCTTAATCACATTTCATAAGTAATTGGAATTTTTTATTATTTTATTGTCAGGAAAACTATTTGTATCAAATCTAAAATATTTAACACGCCATTTCCATCCATATCCGCAGAACAAAATTCATCCTCCGATGGTTCATAATCTGAGGATATTATGATATCTGACGTGCGTAAAATATCATAAATATCTATGTGTGTATCAGAATTTGGATCACCTGAAACACATGCTACATTTACTGGGATGGTAAAAGCGTCGCTCCAACTTAAGTCGCCCGCTTCAAAATCAATGATAAATTCAATTTCGTGGCCATCAGGAATTAATCCATCAATCTCATAGGTAAATACATCCTCGCTAGTAGAAAATCCGGAGGGTATTATCATTTCAAATTCTACAGAGGAAGTAAAAACTTGAACAAATGGATCAATAGTTGAAATAGTTGCTGTAACATTAAATGCTGTATCAACACCAACGTTATTTGTCGAAACAGTCATTTCAATCCACTCACCATGATCAATTTCATTGTTACCATTTGATTCAAATACTAAATCACACGAATTCATTATTAAATAGGGTCCATCAGGAACAATTACTTGCACACTGGCTTCATACGGAATAGCATTATAAGCGGTAATAACAAGAGCAAGTTCTGCAGGTTCCGTTAAAGGCTCGTCTAGGATAATTGTTGCTGAATTCGCATCATTCTCAAAACTGATTACACCAAGAATAGTACCATCAATTGATAAAGCAGCAGTCCCATTAATTTGTTGATTCAGTTGAATGGTAAACTCTGAATTTCCAATGACCATAACATCATCGTGGGATACAGTTAATTCCTCTGGAGTATCCGTGCGAACCAAAAGTGATGGATCCCCAAATAAAGTCCAATAATTGGATTCATTTTCACCACTGGAACCATAATTATCATTCATATGCATACAACCATTAGCAGATATGCCGCCAAAGGTACGTTTGATATTATTTTCATATAATTCAACAAGAATATCATTGAACTCATCTTGTGCGTCCATTGGTGGAGCCCAGGATTGATTTACTGTAGACATCAACGTTCCAATAGCGCCACTAGGAACACCATTATTCGTCGCGCGAAGCCAGGCTTCAGCAAAACACGTTTCATCATTAAAATAGCCATTTACACAGGCTACAGACCATATAAAAGGTAACTGGTTATCGTTTTGAAGCGCGTTTACATTATTAATATCAAAACCAGAACTACTCCAACCACCATTCCAGCCATGACCAGTATAATTAATAATACTGCGACCATCATTTACCGCTGAAGCAACATCACCATTACTTGCACCAGGATCATAGACTTGATCAACGATTGAGTAAGTATAATTCATTAGTTTTACACGGATACTGTCCGAATGTTGCCAATCACCTTCGCCTTCATCACCAGAACCTTGACCTTCTGAAGATGCAACACCAACGCCTTTATGATACCAATCACCAGTTGGATCAGGATAACGTTCATAATTGATCATGCGTTCTACTTGGGTTAGCACTTGGTCATTATTTTGAGCTGAAAAACGACCGACCATTACTTCTGCATAGGAATCAGTTCCGGAAATAAATCCATACGTTGGATCTGATGCAGCATCACCGACCGTGTTGGAAGGAATTTGTTCAATATCTCCAACCAGTAATACATAAGCCAATCCATGCGTACTGTAATAATCTTCAATGAATAATTTTATTTCATTTGAAGAAGCACCAATCGAAGATACATCAACAATTTCAGTAGATAATCCACGCAAGTTTTTCCATTCTACAAATGGCGTCATAGCATCCATGAAATCACTATAACAAATAATTAGCATTGAGCCTTCTTCACTTAAAATATCATACCGAGAATTCATGGTAGAAGAATAATTCAAAAAGTGTTGCGAATATATATTTGAATATTCACGATTGAGATTAATAGTATTGTTCTCCCGTTGGAGAGGATTTATCCCTGTGTCATTTTCCTTGTATACACGTATTGTCATTTCTTGGTATACCCGCAATGTTTTCGACACAGGATTATATTGTATTGGGTAAATATTAACCGATTGTCCTCTGAAATCACGAATAATATAAGGATATCCTAGATCAGCAATTTCTGCTGGAAAAAATTCATCTTTTGAGTATGTTTCCCCGAAATTAAACGGAAGAGTAGAGGGAAGAATATCACGGGTAAAGTTTCCCTTGGAGGGTGCAATATCATATCCACCAAAATCAATGTAGTCGGTATCTAATATTTCTATACTCATTCCGGCATCATCAGGAATAATCAAGGATGCAGTCAATTTTGATAAATCTGGAGCATCTTTGATTAAAAGGGGATTACCTTTAATTAAAGAAGGAATTATTTGACTACCAAGCGATGTTGTTACAGTATTAGTATAAAAACCTTGAATTTGTATTTGGAGGATAGTTTCATTTTCTGTCTCAGAGATAATTTGGATTACTGGATCGATTGGTTTTTCTGAATTTATTCCTATCCATTCAGCAGCATATAGAGATGGCAATGCTAAAAGTGCTAAAATGGTGTTTTTCATGATATTTTGTTCCCCTAATGAAGATGCAATAATACTATTCGAATTCTCATATATCAATGAAATATGGGATATAATCATTATAATATCAGATAAAATTTTCATGATAATTTTTGAGTGAAATCCTGTCGACGATGAAAAGCTTTTTTCTCGTCGATAAAAAGGCTTGACATATATGAAGGACGAGTCGTACACTTTCCGTCGAGAAAATTATTTAATTATCACATCCAAAACCCCTTACAAGGAGGCTTTCATGGCAGAAGTTGTTAAAGGTACCGGAGTATCAAAGGAAAAAGGCTATCTCTACTATTTAGGTAAAGACGGTAATGTATGGCGTTCAAAAATGGCTCGTGCAGGCAAAGGCGGCGGTAATGCAGAGAAAGTTGCTGATGCTGGTGTATCACGCGAATCTGGATTTCTATATTTCATCGATAAAGATGGAAATGTTGCCCGTTCAAAGATGGCACGTGGACGCAAATAACCCATAAGTTTCTATGGTAGAAGGGGCTGTTTACAGCCCCTTTTTTATTATACAAAATGGTAAAAATTGTTTCATTCGTCCTCCTATGCCTTATACAAGGGTGTACTATATACAAAATTCCGATTAAAGGATTAAATCAAGACAACCTTTTAAGGCAGGATATGGTCAAAGTGCTGCCCGAAGGATGGGCCTTGAACGGGGTTCTGGCGGCCGCCTGGGGCTCCGGTTTACCGGAGTTCACAAAATCTATTCCTGACACATCCTTCGATATTTCTTTTTGGGAAGAAACATATTCCATAGATGACAATGCTCAGGTAATCATTCCACGAGCAACGATTACCTACGCATATAAATCAGGTGTAAGCAGAGAAGAAGTCCAGCTAGAGTATATCAATATTCAAAATTTAGTCAATCCAACCAGTCTTCTGGATAGCGACTATATTCTATCAGAAGTGAAACGTTCAGTTTATCTATTCGATACTAATCCAGTTCAACTAACAAGCGATGATATAATTAAACGAAAAATGTTAATGGTGTATGGTAGTCCCATTGAATTTGATGGATTATCCTATATTTATTACAATGATGTTACGGATATGAATATTCGCGAAATTGATGACCGCCACCTGATTATTCACCTAAAAAGTATTAATATAAAGAAACAATTAGCTGCCACAATTGAGATGTACCATTCTAAAGCAGCCAAGGAAAAACAAAAGCTGCTTTTACTTGAACAGATTGAATTATAATAAAATGCCAAAACATTTATTGTTGATTTTATTTTTTTCAATTGGAATGTCTCAAACGAACCCAATGGTTACTTCCATTCGTTTCCATGGGAATGAAGTCACGGATGATTATATCATTCAAAGAGAAATCCAACATCCTTTGGATGCACCTTTAGATAGCAGTGTCATCAATAATGATAAAAATCGATTGTTAAACTTGGGAATTTTTAATGATGTTCGTTTTATGGTCATTTCTCAAAATGATGGTACGGTTGAACTAAACTATATATTTTTAGAAACGTGGCGATATTTACCAGCAATTGTTCCTCAGTATTCGGAGGAAACCGGATGGTCATTATTATTAGGGCTTGCCGTTAAAAATTTCCGTGGACACAATCAGTCACTGTACATAAATATGTCCTTTGGCGGATTAGATGCATATGGAATTGCATTTGAAGATCCCTGGATAATGGGAGATCATGTTTCGCTCTATACTGATATATGGAGACATGAATATCCTAGCATGTTTCTACCATATAATATGGTAGAAACATATTCAAATCTAATTTTCGGTCGTTATTTTGGTTATTCAAAAAAAGTGAAAGTGGGGCTGGAAGTTATACGAAGGGAATTTAATGGATCTGAAGAATCATATATTATGGAGTATTTATCACCAACGATATCTATGACTTATGATACAAGAGATTTGTACTCAAATCCCACAAAAGGTTTTTATATCAAATGGATCTATGATGGGAAATATGGTTTTACAGAAAATAATATTTCATTTGCGCTTCTATCACAATCGTATAGTGTTTATAAATCATTAAGCTCGGGTGATAAACCATGGATTATTGGATTAAATGGTACGTTGAATCTCAATCCCGGAAAAATTCCATATCCGTGGACTGAGTATTTAGGTGGAGCTTATACAATACGTGGTTGGTCTGTTCCTAATAATAACATTTATTCTTCAGGTCAGTATGATTATCGGTTTGGTCATCATCAATGGATGGCATCGATGGAATTGCGAAAAACAATTATACCGAAACGTGTACCTGTACCAGGGATTGAATATGGGTTGGATATTGCATTCTTTTTAGACGCAGGTGCAATATCGGATAAAATTGGATCACTTGGGGATCAAATTCCTATGGTTGGAGCTGGTTTTGGAATAAGAATACCAATGACAGGATATCAATCAATTCGATGTGATTATGGGTATGCTTATTATAATGGAGAGTGGATAGACGAATCTTTATATGTCACTTTTGGACATAAGTTTTAAAGGTCGCGTTGAGGTTTAACTTAAAGTATTAAGCAGTTTTCTTTTTAAATATCATCGCTTTTTCGAAGCGATTTTCGGTTCCATTTCTTAATCGTCCTATATTGCTTCGGTGTGTAAAAATAATAAACCATGGAATTAATAACCCAAATACTAATAGGGACATTGGTGCAGGAGTCATCCCTGTAAATGGTGGTAATAGCAATAAAAATACTGGCAATGAAGCTGACGCGATCATTGACGACATGGACACATAGCCCGTCATAATTAGTGTGAATATGAAAACGAGTAAACAAAGTGGAAATACAATAGGGAACATGGCCAATAACATTCCGGCTAACGTTCCAACACCTTTACCACCTTTGAAGCCGGCAAAAACGGTATAAGTGTGTCCTAATACCGCTGCAAATCCACAAAGAATTTGAAGAACTCCCAAATCTGGGATTGGAGTTGCATCAAGCCATATCTTTGCAAATACAAATGCAGGCAACCATCCTTTGAAAATATCAACGACTACCACGAAAAGAGCGGGTTTCCAACCCAACACGCGAAAAACATTTGTTCCGCCTGCATTGCCGCTACCATGCTCACGGATATCGATTCCACGAACAAGTCGTCCAACAAGAATACTAGTGGGTGTCGATCCGGCTATATAACTGATCAATAAAACTAAAAGTAACATGAGATATGCATTATCCATGTAAAGAATCCTCCAAATATTGGATAGCAATTACAGCACCACCAGGCCCTGAATGAACACCTAATGCTGGTCCGATTTCTGTAATAGAAATATTATCATTTCCGATTTTTGGCTCGAAATAATCAAAGATCATTTTCGCGCCCTCCTTGTTAAGAGCATGGGATATTCCTACGCGATAAGGGATATCTTCTGGGAGTCTCTTTTCTACAAATTTAATAAGCTTCTCGACTTTGTTTCTCTTCCCAATAGTAACACCAATATTTTCAACCCCATTTTCATTGAATGTGAGAATAGGATTGATATGTAGAAAATCAGCAATTTTCTTTTTGCCAGGAGAAACTCGTCCACCCTTAACGACATTATCTAATGAATCCAGACTAATATATATAGTTGTGTTCTTAATGGCTTCATTTACGATATGAATAACTTCATCGAAAGTTTTACCAGCTTCTACTGCTTCAGAAGCTCGAATAGCAATTAAGCCAGCGCCAATGCTTCCACTGAATGAATCAATAACCTTGGTTGGAAAATCCTTAACAGATTTTGCTGCAGATAATGCCGATTGCATTGTACCGCTTAATTTTGCGGGCAAATGAATTGAAATTGCAGATTCATAATGACTGGCTAGAAACTGGTATTGGCGCCTAAAATCACCTGGAGTCGGTTGAGATGTTTTTGGGTGGATTGGATTCGCAGCCAATTCCTGCCAGAAATCGTCACTCGACATCGTGACTTTATCTACATAATGTTCTTCTCCAAAACTCAAACGTACTGGAACCATATGAATATTATGTTTTTCTATTAAATCATCTGAAAGATCACATCCTGAATCAACGATAATAACAATTTCTTTGTGCTGTTGTCTGGCATCAGCTTGTTGTCGAAACATATCATCTGCTTTTTCACCGGAAACAGTACCAAATTGTCCACAAATTTCCATTATTTTCTTTGGATCATCCGTGTGAATATGAATTTTGGCTTTCGTTTTGGTTCCGGCAATAACAATACTTTCACCAAAATCCATAATAGCTTCTTTTATACCGATTCTATCCACTGGATCATTGATGACAAGGCATTCCGTACAAAATTGATATGTATCATTGAACTCTACTTTACCGGACACAGATGGATCTGTTACCTTTTCGATATTGGCGCGTGTAAGCACACCCTTATCTATAAATTCTTGAATGCCCTCAAGCAGATCAACAAATCCCTGGGCGCCAGCATCGACCACACCTGCTTTTGCTAATACTGCTAGTTTTTGAGGTGTTTCCTCCAAGGATATTTTGGCTCGTTCCAATGCCTTTGCCATCAGTGTGCTAAAATCATGAATGTGATCGCTTAAATGGAGGAGGGCATCAGCCCAGTCAGATATTACCGTTAATATTGTACCTTCTTGTGGTTTTAGCAACGCTTCGTAGGAAGAGGTTTTGGCTTCTTGAGCGGCTTTAGCAAATTCTTTAGGCGTGATCTTTTTTAAATCCTGCATTCCTTCAGAGAAACCAACTAAAAATTGAGCAAGGATGGCACCTGAATTGCCGCGAGCGCTATCTAACGCAGCATCGGCTATTGAAGTACTCATGTGATAGATATGCGAATGAACATTATCACTAACACTGTCTTCAATCATGGATAATGTAAAGGCCATGTTGGTCCCCGTATCATTATCAGGAACGGGGAACACATTTATTTTATTTAGATAATCTTGTCGAGCTATGACACGTTGAATCCCAGCAGTTAACGATCTGTAAAGTCTTACACCATCGACGTATTGAATACCCATTATTTGGTGTCCTCGGTTATTTGATATATGCCAACACTATGTTTTTTTGGTGCCAACATTCCACCTGAAATAATCGTTTTCAATCCATTTTCAATGGACATTCCCGCTTCAATAGTATCTGTTTTAGGAACCAGTATAAATACTCCGGAAGTTGGGTTTGGAGTTGTGGGTACAAACAAGTGGTAAAACTCAACACCATTTTCATTTACAGAGTCGCCGGTGACAAATGCCAATGTCCATAAATCTCTTCGGGGATACTCAACATATACAACTTTTTGAAAGGATCGTCCTGATGTCCCTGATAATGCTTGTGTTATTTGTTTTACAGTCTTGTAAATAGTTTTAACAAGTGGAATAGCAGATATAATTTTTTCGCTGTAAACAAGAAGTGTTCGCCCTAAAACATTGGTTACCAATACACCCAACATAAATAATAAAATCAATGTGAGCAGAATTCCTAAACCGGGAATTTCAACATTGAATTGCCTTAGTATGGGAGATGTAAGTTTATCTAAAAAGGAAAACATCAATTTCAGGATATATAACGTCAATGCAATGGGTGCCATGGCGAAAAATCCTGTGAGAAGCTTGCGGCGAATATTTTGAGCTACATTATTCATTTTAATCTAAAAGACTCCTTTACGTTTGAGAAATAATTCTTTTTCTTAGCTTTCATCATCTTCAGCAATGCGAAGGAACTCTTTGCGTGATTCATATGATATAGTTTGAATCATGTTATATTAGGGCAAATATACACAAGAAACTGGGTTTGTCGAATATTCAGGTGATAAAAAATAATTGGAGATCAGTGAACGATTTCTTCCGGTATTCTTTTTTGTCCAGGCAAATTTATAATCATAGCACCACCTAAAACAAATAGGGCACCAAGGATGATGAACATATTCAGTTCCTCCCCTAAAAATATCCAACCCACAATAGAAGCAATCACAGGTGGGAAAAGAGCAACGTAGGAAATTTGCATCAAAGAAATGTGTGAAAACAGCCAGAAATAGATCAACCACGAAACAGCGCTTCCAAATAAAGCAAGATATAGAATGGCAGATATATTAGGTGCAGTCCACAGAATATCGTTTCTGGATTCTGTAATGAAGGATACGATCATTAATATAATACCTGCAAAACTTTGACTTACTGCATTGAGGGTAATCGGTGAAACGACATCATGATTTTTCTTTAAATACACATTTGGATATGCAGCAATTACTACTGCTAATACCACAACAAAAATCCCTAAACTGACATTTTCACCACCTAAGGATCCACTATTTAACAAAATAATGATTACACCAATTGTACCTAATCCAATACTGATAAGTTTTTTAGAAGTAAGCGGTTCTTTAGGGAGCATCCAATGAGATAAGACTGCTACCACAAATGGAAACCCTGCCCATAATATGGCGGAAAGGTTGGAGTAAATATATTGTGTGGCCCAATAGGTTAGTGAATAGCTGATCCCGAAATTCAATACGGCAAATTGGAAATAGAGAGAAAGGGCTACCTTGTTGGTTGGTATGGTTTCTTTTTTATACCAGAATAATACCCATAAGGCACATCGCCAATTACAAATCTCAAAGCTGCACTGAAGATTGGAGGTGTACCGTAATTCAGCGTGATTTTCATAGCAAACCACGTTGTGCCCCAGAGCAGGCACAGCAGGATGTAGTTTAGTAAAACTTTAGTTTTCATTTAAAACAAAAACGCCCCCCGATTAAATTGGGAGGCGCTTAAACATTGAATGAAACGGTTCAATTATTTTGGTACTTCAGCTTTATGAAGTTGAACTACAATCGGACTTGCTATGTAAATACTTGAATAGGTACCTACTACAACACCAATAATCATAGCAAAAGCAAAGTTATGAATAACTTCTCCGCCAAATATCCATAATATGAATACTACAAAAAATGTCGTCATTGAAGTAATTACTGTTCGGCTTAATGATTCATTAATACTATCATTAACAACGACAGGATAGCTATCACGTTTCCGCGCTTTTACATTTTCACGAATTCGATCAAAAATAACAATAGTATCATTGAGTGAATAACCTACAATCGTTAGAAATGCAGCAACAACTGGTAATGATATTTCATAATCCATGATGGAGAAAATCCCAATCGTTATTAAAACATCATGTGTCAAGGCTGCAATAGCACCTAAGGCAAACTTGAATTCAAAGCGAACGGAAATGTATGCCAAAATCAATACCAGAGATGTGAGAATAGCCATAATGGCATTTCCACCAAGCTCAGCTCCAATTTTTGGTCCAACTTTTTCTATGGAAAGAATAAACTCTCCAGCATTAGCAGGGACTTTCCCTGGGAATGATCGATAAAGATGATCGACGACACCCTGAGCAAAGTTTTCATGTTTTTCTTCCACCTGGGGTAATCTGGCTGATACATTCTTTGCATCACCAAAATGCTTGATTTCTTCATTACGAAAATCGTAAGTCACGCCGTCAATTATTACATGAGACATGGATTCTCGGACTTCCTCAATATCCATTTCTTCTGTATAAGTGACAGCGATCATTGTTCCACCATTAAAGTCAATGCTGAGCTTTGGGCCTCCCTGCAAGAACAATGATATTAATCCAGCAAGAATAACAAAGCCGGAAATCATAAACCCTAATCGGGTTTGACTAATAAAATCGATATGTGCGTCTTTTATAAACCTCATATGCTAAGCCTCTGAAGTCCTTTACGTTGTGTGAAGGTATTAAATATGGTTCGGGTAACATAAATAGCGGTAAACATACTTATGAGAATACCCCAAAATAAAACTGTGGCAAATCCACGAATTGGACCGGTACCATATTGATATAGAACTAATGCAGCAATTAGTGTTGTAATGTTGGCATCAATAATGGTTGACAATGCACGCGAATATCCTGCTTCAATAGCAGATTTAGGTGTTTTGCCTTTTCGCTCTTCTTCACGAATTCTTTCGAAAATAATCACATTTGCATCAATAGACATACCAATGGTTAGAATTAATCCGGCTATACCCGGTAATGTTAACGTGGCATCTAAAGACGCTAGAACTGCAAGAACCAGAATGATATTCCAGATCAATGCAAAATTAGCAATGGAACCTGACCATTTATAATAAACCATCATAAAGACCAAAACCAGAGCCAATCCAATTAGAATAGAGTTGGTTCCTTTTTTGATAGAATCTGAACCCAGAGAACTGCCAATAATACGCTCTTCAATGATTTTTACAGGGGCAGGTAATGCACCAGCACGTAGAACGATGGCAATATCTTTAGCTTCATTCATGTTGGCGAAACCTTCAATCTGCGTTCCACCACTAGGAATCTTTTCGCGAATATTTGGAGCCATGTGAACTTTACTGTCCAATACAATGGCGACTCTGCGTCCAACATTTGAGCCGGTAATCCGAGCCCATTGTTTTGTTCCTTCACCATTCATACTGAGTAGAACTACTGATTGACCAGAGGCTCCACCACCTTGTCCACCAATTGTGGCGTTAGCTTCTTCAATAACTCCACCTGTGAGTTCTGCTTCTTTTTCAAGATAATAAAGTCGGTATATACGTTCTTTATTTCCGTCCAAATCAGTGACTTCGGTAGGCTCATTACCGAAAAGAAACTGACCATTGCCAGCATCAAGCTTTTCCTGAACTTCAGGCATAGCTAAAATTTTCTTAATTGCGTAGACATTTGCTTCTGGAACAATTATGTCATTTTGTGCGCCACGGATAAGTGAAGAAAATGGACGTTCTTCGAATAAACGTTCATCTACAACAACGCTGCTCGTGTCACCGTCTGAAGCCTCGGTTACATCAGGCTCACCAAATAATTCACTTACTGAAACCGTTTTATCTTCAGATAAAGGTGCGGGTTCGGTAGAACGTGCTTCGGTGGTATCTGTTAACGATGCAATATCTGCTAACTCATCACTGCCTTTTAGAATATTATCAATTCGGAGTAGTATATCATTAGTCAGATCAGGTGACTTTACAATAAAGAATTCCAGTAGTGCAGTACTTTGTAATAAACTGCGTGCACGTTCTGGGTCATCGATCCCTGCTAATTCAACAATTATCCGTTGACCACCTTGTTTTTGGATAGTCGGTTCAGAAACGCCAAACTGATCAACACGGTTTTGAAGAATTTCCAAAACACGATTGATAGCATCATCTGCTTCTTCTTCTAAACCAGCAAGGATATCTTCATCAGATGCACCATATTCATTATAATATCGACGCAGTTTAATGTTGTTATCGGTGACGGCTTGCTTGAATAAGACAAAGAAATCAGCATCAGGAGCCACGAGCTGAACTTGAACTTCTTCTAACATGCGTTCAAATTTTGAATCTTTATTCTGAGCCAGATTGCTCACCAGTGTTGGAATATCAGCTTCCAAAACGATGTGCATTCCACCTTTTAGATCGAGTCCCTGTTTAATAATCTTGGATTCAAGATTATACAGCGTGCCCTCAACCTTCATGGTTTCTTTCTGTTCATCAGACAAATTGTTATATCGGATTGTTGGCCATAGCGCCCAAAGGGCCCAAACCAGAGCAACCCCGATTATTAAATATCTTGGAGTTAATTTATTATTCATATCTTGTTTTTATTTTTGAGGAATATTGGGAAAAAAGCGGGGGAAATTTACGTCACGCACTTCGCGATACAAACGACTAATATGAAGTAAGATGAATCAGTAAAGTTTTGAGTTTTAAGGTTTAGGTTTTAAGAGTGAAAATTAAAGTTTTTAATTGGAAAAATAGTATTAAAAATCGAGCTCCTTGAATCTTCCTACTTAATTACACATAGTGCTTTCCCAACTTTTGTAAAAGCACTAATGGCAGTATCAAGATGATCCTTATTGTGAGCGGCAGAGATTTGTACACGAATTCGCGCTTCACCTTTTGGAACAACGGGAAAAAAGAATCCAATTACATATATACCTTGATCAAGTAATGTAGCAGCCATTTTTTGAGCAAGAGTGGCATCATATAACATGATTGGTACGATGGGGTGAACACCTGGCTTTATATCGAATCCGGCTTCTGTCATCTTCTCTCTAAAATAAGTTGTATTATCCTCTAATCGATCTCGTAATTCTGTTGTGGCAGATAGTTGTTTAAATACTTCAATTCCTGCTGCCACGATAGCAGGGGCAACTGTGTTTGAAAAGAGATATGGTCTGGATCGTTGTCGAAGCAAATCTATTATTTCCTGCTTGCCTGTGGTAAATCCACCAGATGCCCCACCAAGCGCTTTACCCAGTGTGGATGTGTATACATCAATTTTATCCATCACATTATTATATTCAGCTGAACCGCGTCCGGTTTTCCCTACAAATCCGGTGGCATGAGAATCATCAACCATTACCATGGCATCGTATTTTTCAGCAAGCTCAACAATTTCATTTAATTTGGCAATATCGCCATCCATGCTGAATACACCATCCGTGGCAATAAGTTTTAAGCGAGCGGATTTGGCTTCTATCAACTGTTTTTCCAGATCCATCATATCCGCATGGGCATAACGAAACCGTTGGGCTTTACACAGACGAATTCCGTCGATGATTGACGCATGATTCAGCGCATCGCTGATTATGGCATCCTCTGGAGATAAGATAGTTTCAAATAATCCACCATTCGCATCAAAACAGGATGTATATAATATGGTGTCATCTGTTTTAAAAAATGTCGAAATAGATTCTTCCAATTCTTTATGTAAATCCTGTGTACCGCAAATAAAACGCACAGACGCCATTCCAAAGCCATGCTCATCGAGGGCATTTTTTGCAGCCTGAATGACGTTAGGGTCGTTGGCTAATCCAAGATAGTTGTTGGCACAAAAATTCAGAACTTCACCACCTTCACTCGTTGTGATTGCCACTCGCTGCGGGGTAGTAATAATCCGTTCTTTTTTGTATAATCCTTCGGATTCAATTTGATCTAGAATATCTCTATATATATTTTGACTTTTAGTCATTAGTTAAAATCCTTTGCGAGTGTTTTACGAATTATAATTGCCGTTTAAATAAAAATTAATCCCATTCCAATACAACTTTGCCACATTGTCCAGATTCCATGATTTCAAACCCTTTTTGAAAATCATCAATATGGAATTTATGTGTCAAAACTCCTGAGATATCCAATCCGCCCCTAAGCATTTGT
>JABMOV010000067.1 GCA_013203145.1 Fidelibacterota bacterium | reverse complement strand
TTGCATTTGCTGCATCTAACCAATCAAGATCACCATTTTTTCTAGCAATAAAACCATCCAGACTAGTAGCAATAAATACGGAGGTTAACAAACTCATATAATCATTTTTCTATTAATATTTTGCAGTGGATTAGGCCTAGGATATTCATTGCATATAATCTCATTAATCGTGCTGAATTGGATTCGTAAGATACTATGAATGTTAGGCCTTCAAATATTTCCTACGATAACGGAATCTTTCTAGTTTTTCAGTCCCAGTTTCTTTTTAATCTGTGTGGTCACCAGTGGACCAAGTCTGCCTTTTTCATGGGCGATTTTCATAAACATATTCCGCTTCGATTTTGGTGGGCGTTTATAATCATCTCGGTGGATCATCGATAGAGCATCTTTGTCACAACCGGATATGCAAGCACCGCAACCCAGACAGATTTCCGATTTCACCTGACTCACACGACCATTACCATTTTTAACCGTCCGATCAAGTCCAATGGCTTTCACATTGCACCCGATAAAACATTCGCCGCAATAATCGCAGATTTCCTGATCAACCACGGCGATATAAGGTGTTTTATTCACGCCTTTATAGTAACCAGCCTGAACCCCAGACATGATTTCGCAGCAACAACCACAGCAATTACAAATAAACGTGGGTTTTTCCCTGATATTATCCGTGATATGCGTGAGTCTCAAATCTTCAGCCGTTTGCAGGATGTCTAATAATTCTTCTTTGGTTTTTTCTTCAGCAAAACCTCTCCGTACCAAAAATTCCGATCCACGCCCCAGGGATATACAAATTCCTTGCGTTGGTGCACCCTTTTTGCAGGATTTCCCTTCATGTTCGCGCTTATGGCGACAATAACACATGGATGCTGCGCCGTACTTGGAATTCTTCACTATTTCTTTGGCATTGTCAAAAGAGACAATTTCGCTGTTAACAGGGATGGTGTCTTCATAAGGTAAAGAACGTGTAAGCTGAGTCTTGCTGCCAAAAAATTCTTTCGCCTGACCATCTTTGTGATCCCAATGGAAATATTCGCTCATGAGTTTGGCAACTTTTTCCATGGGAATGTCGGTGCGGTTTTTCATAAATGTGAATTCGATGAATCCAATCACTCCGGGCATCAGCAAATAATACACTTTATCACCATAGGGCATATCCATAACGATGCCTTTGTCTGCCATGACCTCAAGGATAGGCGCCAGTTTTTCTTCAGCGTATCCAGTCCTTTCGATCATTTCATCCAGGGTGGCTTCCATCAATGGAAATTTTGATCCAACGTAAGCTTCATCCTCGGTAAATAAGATGGATAACATTTCGCGTAAAATATCATTATCAACCAGACCGATAGGGTATTGATTGAGACGGTCAATCAACGGAACCAGACTGGATTTAGCATTCGCAATATGTCCCATTTATTTTACATCCTTCATAGTAGATTTATAAACTTCACTATTTCTCAATATGTTTTCGAATTGTCTTTAGTTCATCCAAAATTTGGTTGAGGACATTATCATCAGATTGTTTCAACGTTTCACTGGTCGTTACTGATTGAGAAATGGGATGCAGAACTTTTAGTTTTCCCTTTAATTCATTATGTAGTGTCTCATAATCCACCAAACCTACCATGGAGCCTTCATAACCTGAGGGATTGTGGGATTGACCAGCAGTTTGAATATTTATGGAGCCGATCCCCAACCATCGATCATAAAGGGTTCTTTTTAAGGCAAAATCCGTAACAGACCGATAAGGAATATTTTGCTGGGTTTTCGTGAGAATTCCTTTGTGAAGGGTTATGCGATCATCCTTTATGATAAACTCAAGATTTTTAATCCACAATTTGATTAAAGGTATAGAAATAAGCCACATAAGTACTAGAGAACCAGCCACAGATAAAAAGAGGATTACTATGACATTGCGTAATTCCCAACTATTGATGAAAAGATTTAGAATAAATAAGCAGATAATTGGAAAAATTATAACCCCTGTTATTGTCCAAAGAATCCAGGTACACTTTTTATAGAATAATTTGTCCGGTCTAATTGTATTACTCATAATAATTTCCTTTCGTATTAGCTGAGATTCTATTCGAAATACTCTGTGTACTTCTCTAAATAATGCTTGACCTTTTGGGCATCTTCAATACTACCTTTTTCCGTAAGTGCAGCAACCGCCGGCATATATCCAGTGAGATAAATATGCAATTGATCATGGGCGGGTCCAGTCATAGTGCAGCCTTGAACCAACAGTTTGATATCAGCTTGTAAATCTGTGCCGGCTTTTTTCAATCCATCACCTTCCAGGGATACATGATCGATATTTAAAAAAGACCCAGACATCTTGACAAAGATCGACCGTGTGTGATCATCCATCTTCCATTTTTGTCCGTCGTTTAGTACCAGATCGTCAAGTGCTTTTTCAGTGTTAGTTGACGTTGAATGACTTTCGTCATGTTTTTTTGAATGGTGGCGATCGCCACCACATGACTGAAGAAATGAAGCGATGACGATAATCCCAACTATATACAGTGTTTTTTTCAAAGTTTGTTTTCTTTCTTGTTATCTCTAGTTAGTGATTGCAATATTTTGGTTTCAAAGTAATAATATATTCAATACTCAAACCATGTTTTGTTTCCGCTTATTTATCGCATAATCATCTGTTGAATCTAAAAAAGGTTGAATGAATAACATATGCAGATGAAGATTTTTGGGATTACGAAATTGATTCAATCCAATTGTCATTCCTTCGTGCCCTTTTTCTGGTTGATGACAATAGGTGCCAAATAGGTGATCCCACCAGGGCAAATTAAATCCAAAATTCGTATTGGTTTCCTTTGGAATAACTGAATGATGTACTCGGTGCATATCAGGAGTAACTACGACCAAACGCAATACTCGGTCAATTTTAACGGGAATGCGAATATTCCCATGATTGAACATAGCAGTGAAATTTAAAACAACTTCAAAAATGATAACAGACAGCACAGGAGGACCGATTAATGCAATTATGGCCAGTTTAATAAACATTGATATAATAATCTCAAGTGGATGGAATCGGGCTCCAGTTGTAACGTCATAATCTAAGTCGGTATGGTGCATCCGATGCAATCGCCACAAAAGAGGAAGTGCATGAAACATCGCATGTTGGAGATAGATTATGAAATCCATAGCTATTACTGATAAAACAATGCGCAACTCGTACGTCATATTCACATTGTTAAATAATCCCCATCCTCGCTCTTGCGCTATTAGTGCTAATCCTGTTGCCAGCACCGGGAAAAGCCAACGCATCACCAGACTATTAAGGATAACTAGTCCAATATTACTATACCACCGAATAGGTTTCGAAAAATGAAGTGGGCGACGTGGTGCAATGAGTTCCCAGATGCTAATTATAACGAATATACCAATAAAAAAGCCTAACCGAATTGCCGCCTCAGAATCAATTATCCACTGTTCCATATCAATATCTTACCATTTCATTACTGTATAAAACAAAAGATTTAACGGTTTAGTAGCGAACCAAAGAAATCAGGGACTTTTGTATCAAAAGTCATCTCCTCTTTTGAATTGGGGTGAATCAGAGTTAAAGACGCTGCATGAAGAGCAAGTCTTTTGATGCCGCGTTCTTTTTTGCCATATTTTTTGTCTCCAGCCACCGGATGTCTCCTGTCAGCCAGATGAACCCGAATCTGATTCTTTTTTCCTGTAATAAGGTCAATCTCCAGCAGACTAAATTTGTCTGATTCTCTCAATACTTTATATCCTGTCTTAGCCAATTTCCCTTTTTTTGGATCATCCACAGAAAAAACTTTATAGGCACGGTTTTCTGCGAGATATGATGTGATGATCCCCTCCTTTTTATCAAAAACGCCATGTACGACAGCAATGTATGATTTTTTAAATCCAGACCACTCTTCTTGTAAATATTGTTTAGCAGTTTCACTTTTGGCAAAAACAAGCACACCGGATGTATCTTTATCCAAACGATGTACGATAAATACTCTATTTTTTGATTTCTGATTTCCTTTCCGTACATAATCATTTAAGAGATAATAAGCTGTGTTTTCTCTGACAGTTGCACTGCTCATGGTCAACAGACCACTTACTTTATCCACTACCAAAATATCATGATCTTCATAGAGGATAGATAATCCTCTGGGTTGATATTTTTTTGGTGGGTTTTTGAAGGTTTTCTGACTTTTTTTTATCATTTATTGTTTTTCTGCAATTACCAACATTTCAAAATCTTCGGTTGTTAATTTATCATTCCTCGAAAAAGCTCCTAGTTTGGCTCCGAATATATCAATGATTACATAGTTGAGTGTTTTCAATAACCATGTTATTTCAGATGGCATATAATACCGTTCATTGCAGTGTAGTTCTTTTTTATTTCCAGAATCATCCTCAACAAACGTTTTGTTGAAATCTCGTAATGTCATTAAATCAAACGAATGTTTGCTATAGGTCGCATTCCCTTCTTTCGATTCCGAATTTAAAAATTCTTTGACAGAATGGAATAATGGGAACAATCCATTTAGCGTTGTAAATATCAGTTTTCCTTTTGTTCTTAATGCTTTGGTAGCATTTTGAAGAATCTGAAAATTCATCTCATCCGTTTCCATTAACGGGAATGCAGCTTCACACATCATTATAACCAAATCAAATTCATCAACAAAGGGAAGGTCTCTGGCATCATGTTTTTGAAAATCTATTGGCAATTTATCTGCGGATGCCTTTGTTCTTGCTTGTTCCAACATCGAACCTGATAGATCAATCCCAGTAACGGTATATCCTCTTTTGGTTAATTCAATTGTATGTCTTCCTGTGCCACAACCGATGTCTAATATTCTGCCTGTTTTGTTATAATTAATTTCTTTCTCGATAAAATCACATTCGCCGATTGTGCCTTGAGCGAAATTCTCTTTATCATATTTTAAACCATAATTCTCGAATAATTCTTCGTACCAATGTTTCATATTAGATCTATCTCTTCAACAACAATCTTTCATTTCTTCAATTTTTTTGTGGGATTCTTCACAATAAGTCTTCAGGCAAGTAAGGGCATATTCCCAGGCATCTGCCATCCATTTGTCATATTCGTCCCATTTTTCTAAATCTCTCGTTTCTTCCTGGTTCACTATTACTTTGATACCGTTAGTGATATTAAGAAAACTTACTTCTATAATTGTTTTCCTGTGTGGCGACATAAACATATCCAGGAATTCACTTTTTCCTTGCCACTCAAATCGTAATTTCTTCCACGTTTCGATTTTTAATAATGTGCATCCAATGGTGCTATCAATTTCAGGATCTTCATCCCAGAAAAACTCATAGGGCTTTCCCTCTTCAAATATTATGTGCGATTTCGGTGCAAGCCATTTGGAAGTTTCTACTTCGGAAGTCCAGGATTTCCATACTGTTTCAATCGGTGCATTTATGATTATATCTCGTTGGTATCCCATAATATCCTCAACCTATTCTTTTATGATAATACTGGAGTGCTGTGCTACGGGAAACAAATATTAACGTCTAAAACCTTAATGAAAGACAACTCAAACCGCCATCTAATTTTTGAAATTCAGACATATCAAGTTCAATTACCGAGTATCCTTTTTCTGAGACTCTTTGTTTTGTGATGGGGAAACCTGCTGGTATTATCACCTTGTCGTTTATCCAGACACAATTTGCGGCATAACTTTCGACTTCAGGTATTTCAATAATACTAAAATCCTTAAATGCAGGATCCCCTAGAAATTCTCCACAAACAACCAAATTTTTGTTTTCCAAATAAGCCAGACCCGTTTTTAAATGGAGCATATTTTCTAAATCTACGGTCGAACCTGTCAAATCATATTTATGTAATATTCTAATAACCTGTTCGGCCCCATTTATGTTTGTCCGCTCCGATAAACCGATATAAAAATGCGATCCTACCATCATGATATCGCCGGCATCAACCGTTCCAGGTGATTGTATTTCTTCAATGTCGGAATAATATTTTTCAACCACACTTTTTATATCAACAATTTCTCCCCTGCGTGACAATGCACCAGGATTTGTGATAATGGCGCATGAAAGAGTCAATAATGCCGTATCTTCCACAAATGTAGAATCTGGATAATTTTCATCTGCTTCCAATTCTATAACAGTAAGTCCGCAATCCAATAATGTATTTACATAGGCATTATGTTGTTCTACTGCTTTGTCATAATCAGGAAGTCCCAAATTCGAACTGGTTAAACCGTTAACCATACTTTTTCCTGGCTTACGAACAATTGCTTTAGAAAATTTTAGATCATTTTCCATTATTAATTAATTCCATATACTTGTTTTGGTGCAAGGTATTCAGGAAATATATCCAATAATGCCAATCGTGCTTCGTAGCAGAGATGACATTCATCAACGTATTCATCTTTCATTCTAAGACCATGTTCTTCTACCAAACGAAAAGGGCCTCCACGAACCAAAGGGCCACAAATGGGATGTTTCTGTGGATCATATTCATGTATCAATTTAGAAAGAGGTTTCTCCCAGCAATTACCGATACTTATCCCCTGACAAATCTGGACATTGCCATACGAATCAATATGAACTCGTTTTGGATCAACAAGGTCTTCATAAGGACAATCAATAAATTCTTTACATTTTTTCGTTGGTAATCCGTCAGCGAATTTCTCAACAGCTCGTCCCCGTAATTTTATTCCTCCACTTATCTCCGGCATTCCTTTTCCATCACCAATATCAGGTTGAACTTCAGGTTTTTCCTTTTTGATGGAAATTGTAGGTATACCTAAAGCTTTTGCCGTTTTTGATGCAATTCTAGCTGGACTATCTTCGTAATCTCCAAAATGTAAATCGTCATCGCTTACACTCAAATTTGAAATGTTGAGATCGGAAAGTGGTTTAAGCCAGAGTTGTGCGTCTTCAGGGTTAGTTGACCAATAGCCATTTGATACGATTCCCGATTTGAAGCCTAACTCGTGTGAGAGCTTTATTCCTTCAAGCATCAAAGGATAAAACAAAAATGGTTCTCCCCCTTCAAAATAGGTCTCCTCAATCGTGCCAATTTTCTTGGATTCTTTTAGAATTTCTTTAATTTGTTCCAGAGTCATTGTTCCATTGGATGTTGGACTACAGTATAAGAAGCAATGGTCACAGGTCATGTTACATGTATAACTCAGTAAAAAATGGATTCCTGTTAACATAACATTTTCCTTTCTTTATAGAATGCTATGGTCATAATTCTATGAAAATACACATTTATTCTTATTCCGATGGTAAAGGCAAATTATGTTGTCTTAACAACAGATGTTGGATTCTTGGTTTTCATATTTTATTTATCCACATAACAGAATTTCATAATGTTATTCGTCTAATAACTGAAGAGTCACTAAATAGGCACAATGATCAGATGCGATAGAATCTTGAATGACTTCAGTCTCTAAAACCTTCCACCTGTCTTTTGGGTGAAACATCACATAATCAATTTTTACTGAAGGATTATTAGACGGAAATGTTGGTTGGGGATTTTCTCTATTATATGAAGATGACCATATCTCCTCAAGGATGTTGATGGGTGTACTACCGGGGATTGCATTTAAGTCACCTGCTAAAATAGTCGGATATTTATTTGCCGCAAATTCCTCATTGATTTTTCGTGCTTGAGCTATTCTATCCGTTTCATCTTTCAAATAATCTAAGTGAGTACCTACGATTGTAATTGTATCACCGGCTGGTAATACTGTAACAATTTCTATGGCCGTTCTGGGCTCATTCCCAACCGTAAACGGAAGAGCAATATTTTGAGTTCGTACAAAGGTATAATCTGATAAAATACCACAACCATATTCACCACCATCATAATCCATTGCACGTGCAAAGAGTGGAGTCATTTTTGTTCTCCAACCTAACTCTGCAGCTAAATCAACCTGCATTGCCCTGTTTGTTTTAAAGTCAACCTCCTGCAACGCAACAAAATCTGGATCAGCATCCTTTATGACATTGGCGATTTTATCCAAATCAAAATCACCTTTTGTGGTCGCTCCATGTAGAATGTTGAACGAAAGCACTTTTACAATTTTACTACTATCGACTAAAGTCTGAGTCCAAACTATTTGACTGACAATAAGTATGGAAAGTAGAAACGCTTTTGGTTTATGGAAATTCACTATTATTGAATAAACAGCATCTTTTTAGTAATTGAAATATTGCCCACCTTTAAAACAGAAAAATAAGTTCCGCTCGATAATTCACCGGCATTAAAATTAACTGAATATGTTCCAGTATCTTGTGACTTATTAACTAACGTCTGAATTTCTCTGCCCATTATATCAAAGATTTTCAAAGTCACATAATTTGTATTTGGTAGCGAATATGAAATTATTGTTGAAGAATTAAACGGATTTGGAAAATTTTGAGTAAGAGAAAATCTGTCAAGTGTTAAAGAATTTGAAATGGACACAGGTGGGAATGAAATATTGAAATAATCACTCACACCTACACCACAATGTATAATATCAGCAAGAGTAGCTACAGTGGCTACGGTTGCCTTTACAACATTACTCATAAAATTGAAATTTAATGTACCAATCGTATCACTTAAGCTATGATAATTTGGATTTCTAAAATTGCCACCATCAGTAATAAATAACGCATTATATCCAGCATCCCAAAATGGACTATGGTCACTTCTTCGGAGATCTGGAGCAATTTCACCATTTCCTGAAACAGCAATTGAGATTACTCGAAGCTCAGGTACATACACATTTGCATTGTTATCAAAATGAGTTTTCAGTGAGTTAGAATTTTCATTGGCAATATTTGTAATATAATTTCCACGAAAATCCTGAGCTGCAACGCTATCATAGGCCTCTGGAAAAAGGATATTAAAGCCAGCAGGAAATGTTTGGCTATTGGGTTCATCGCTATAATAGCCAATCATCTCGAAATTAAATACCCCTTCAATTTGTTCATAAGTTGGTATAGCCTCGGAAACATATCGATTACTCCCCACCATACCAAGTTCTTCAAGGTCAAACCCAATAAATCTAATTGTATGTTTAAAGTTATATGAAGCTAACACTCTCATGGCTTCTAGCATTCCTACTAAACCAGATCCATTGTCATCTGCTCCGGGACTGTTTGTTACAGTATCAAAGTGACCATCAAGGATAAAGACTACCTCTTCATTTGTTTGTCCTGGCAGTCTACCAATGATATTTGCGGCTCCATAATTTCCATATGCAAATTCATGTCGATTCACCTGTAAATCGTTCTGTATGAACTGATTTTCAATATAATTTTTAGTTTCTTCAAGATGATCGAAACCAGTTGTTCGATTCCGTATGCCTTCGACAAAAGTAAGGTCGTTTATTAGGTTTAGACTATCAACGGTTGCAACTATATCCGATATATCAATTTCATTCAAATCATCTGCTACAATTTTTGCTTTTAAATTGTTTAATGAATCAGGATCATAGTACCATAAAATTTGTTTCTGATTTCCTGAAAGAATGGGATAACCAACATCTCCAACAACGGAATCAGCTGGATATATATACGTTTCTCCATTATCACTTGAAATTTTTAGTGTCACAAACATAGTATCTTGCTCAATATCGAAAAGATCATAGTTAAACATCACTAAACTATTTTGCGCATCTACAATTACGGAAATATTATTGATTTCTGGTGGGTTATTTTGAGCACAAATTTGACTGAATAGAATAATATAAAATGCAAAACGCAAAATCGAAAATTTGGAAAAAGACTTATTCATTTCGTTTTTCTCATTCTGTTATATCGTTATTCTGTTGTAAGCGTTTAATAGTTTAGGGATTATTTATATTTAATATAACGGGATATTTTACCTTGAGGATGGAGATGGCTATCATACCGCGTCGAAATATGTCATTGTTTTTTTCGAAATAAATCAGGTCGTAGTTTATAGGTTATAAAGACACCGATCAAACTGATCCAAAACCACAATGCAGTAGATTGTAGTCCCATTTTTACTGATTGCGTCTCTACCAGCCACCCAATTATTAACGTACTTCCAATTATTAATGAACGTGTTATAACTCCAACAACGGTCTGAAATCTACCCATCACAGCATTGGGCACATTTTCCATCATGACAGTTCGTGATAAAATACGGGCAGAGTTGTTATGAATTCCCATAATCATAAAAAGTATCATGCTCACATACAGCATGGGAAACATGGGCAGAATTAAGCTGCATATTCCAGCAACCAAATAGGCAACAATTAACAGACTCTTGCTACCGAATTTCTTTGCCATCATCATTGCAAGGAAGCTGGATAGCAATGCACCAACACCATAGGCACCATCCATCAAACCAAAGCCTTTGGCCCCAGCATTCAAGACATTTACAGAAAATGCTATCGTTAAAACCGTAAAGTTTCCCCAAATAGCCACATCGGCGAAAACAGTAGAAATAGAATAACCAAAAAGTAGTTTTTCTTTTTTTATGTATGAAAATCCGGCTTTGAAGGTCTCTATTACTGTTTCGTGGTCTGGTCGCTTTACGTTTGATTCATGTGTCGCTAACCCAATTAATGTTGCCGATATGAGATAGGTGAAAGCATCTAAAAACAATGCTGTCTCTACACCATACCAATGGATGACAAAACCACCTAATGCCGATCCAAGTAAAGAGCCAGATTGGTAGGATGCTGATAAGAGCGCATTCGCTGATAGATAATCCTTATCACCGACAATTTCTTGTGTAAATGCAGCAGCGGTTGGCCAGAATATGGAACTACCAAGACCAACAAAAAATGCCATAATGTAAAGATGCCATATATGGAAATTGCCTGTCCACATTAAAATCGGAATAATAAGGACGGTGAAAAATCGAAAAAGATCAAGACAAACCAATAAATGCTTTCGATTCATCCGATCAATGATAGCTCCTGCGAAAGCAGCAATTACTAATCCAGGGAGTATAGCTATGGCATTTATTTTCCCTAATGCAATTGCAGAACCAGTTCGTTCAAGAACGATCCAACCGACCGCAATGAAATTGAATCCCCACCCAATAAGTGAAATTGCATTTCCCGTAAAAAACAGGGAAAATGTTCTATTCTTAAATAAGTATAAATGGGAAAACACTGTTTAGAATGCGAAAAAGGTGAATCGCATTATTTCATAATAATCGTCAGACTTAAACCCAATTGTGTGTGCATCAACCTTATAAGCTCCAGGATAATGTCCAGCTCGATAGGCTTTCATATGTGTTTTAAAACGTATTTCAATATTAAACGAATCTGACAATGGATTGTGACAGCGTTCGAATGGTTCAGATAACACTTTTTCAGCTTCTGATTCTATCATATTAATCGCAGTTTCAGGATGGATATTTACTGTGGAGTTCCCGATACCCTCTTTTGTTACAACTGTTTTAACATGTGAATTCCAATCATGAATTTCATCTGCCAATCCTTGATCCCCACTAACGAGAACGGTAGGAACTCCGTAATACTCAGCAGCCATCATATGCATAGCATACTCTGAAACGAATTTGCCATTTATACTTACTGCAGCGATGGCAGAACTACTCCAGGTATGTGCCAATGGATTTCCATCTCCATACGCTCGGGAGTGATACCCAATCATCATAACTGCGTCGAATGATTTATCAATTTCCTGAACCATTCCCAGAGGATGTCCACTCCAACCACGGATAAGTTTTGTATTCTCAGGCAATCCACTGGCAAGGATATTTCGCCCAGTATCATGGGCATCCTTGATAACGATTTCTTTTGCGCCCGCTTTAAATGCACCACGACATGCGGCCGCAACCTCGGCAGTCATTTGAGCTTGGGCGTCCGAATACTCACTTTTATCCTTGGTCACTTCATCCCAGTGATTCACACCCGTAATTCCTTCCATATCGACACTAATATATATTTTCATTGAATATCCTTTATTATCGTAAAAAATTAACGTCGCAAATTATGCGATTTGCGTGTATAATCGTTTATAAAGATTTTATGAAATATCTAAAGGACGATAGATGAATAGCTGGATTATTCGACCTTTTAAAATGAATGATTACGCAAGCGTACTTCGTGTATGGGGGCATGCCAACTTGCCTCATAAGCCACGTGGCAGAGATAATCCTGAAATGATTAAAAAGGAGTTGAAATTAGGGACAGCAATTTTTTACGTTGCCGAATTAAATGGTGAAATCGTTGGAACAGCATTGGGAACTCATGATGGCCGTAAAGGTTGGATAAATCGACTGGCGGTAATCCCTGAACACCAGCGTAGGGGAATTGCCCGTGCATTGATTCAGACTATTGAAGATAAATTGGAATCCATGGGTATTCTTATTATTGCTACCCTTATCGAAAAAGGAAATATTCATTCTGAACAAGTAGCTCAATCTTTAGGGTTTACGCATTTGGAGACAATTCAATATTATTCAAAAAGGAAACATCAAGATGTATAAGTGGGTTATAATTTTATTATTTTTAGTTATATCATGTGATAACCGTACAGGTCCAGTTGACGATGATGGGAATGTAGATAATCGTCAGGAAATGAGATGGTTTGTCGAAGGATTAAGCAGTTATGCGAAATCGATAAATCAGGATTTTATTATTGTACCACAAAACGGACATGAATTATTGGTTCTGGATACATCAGCATACCCTCTCACACCTGATTACACATACATAAATGCAATTGATGGCATTGGTCGAGAGGATTTGTTTTACGGCTACAATTCGGACGATCATCCTACACCATCATCCATTACCACATCCATGATTAAATATATGGATTTAGCTGAAACCAATTCTATTGAAGTACTTGTTACAGACTATTGTAGCACCCAGGATTATATTGATGATTCATATGGTGAAAATTTTAGTCATGGGTATGTATCATTTGCGGCTGAAAGCAGAGAACTAAATACTATTCCGAATTATGATCCTTACAATGCAAATAATTCAAATATTGAGACTCTATTTGACGTACAGAATTTCCTTTATTTAATCAATCCTGAGAATTACTCTTCTAAAAGTAGCTATATAAATTCAATAACAAACACATCCTACGACTTAGTAATAATGGACTATTTCTTTGATGAAGATACATTTACAGTTGAGGAAGTGCAAAATCTTCATGAAAAATCAAATGGAGGCGAACGTCTTGTACTTGCCTATTTAAGTATTGGTGAAGCGGAAAACTATCGTTATTACTGGGATGATTCCTGGACAGGTAATAAACCGATCTGGCTATTAGAAGAAAATCCCAATTGGAATGGAAATTATAAAGTGAAATATTGGGATTCTGATTGGCAATCCATTATTTATGGTGATTCAGAGGGCTATTTAGATAAAATAATCCGCGGTGGATATGACGGTGTGTATCTGGATATTATTGATGCTTATGAATATTTTGAAAATCAATAATCGTCTGAAATTCATCACAAAACTATTCACACTATTTTTAGGCACATTTCTTCTTTTATCATGCTCACAGTCTGAAAGTTCAAAAACCTATACGCGAATAGATACCGCGATTCAACTCGCCACGGATTATATGGTTCGTGCCACGGATGCTCAAGGACTTTTTCTTTATACAATCAACATGAATCAGGAAGTTCACGTAAAACCCTCCTACAATATGCTCAGACATGCAGGCGCAATTTATGCCATGTGTACTGCTTACGAAAACAATCCCAATATCGAATTAAGAAATGCCATATTACGAGCTGGATCATTTTTACAAGACTCCACTATATACGCCTTGCCTGAAGAACCAAACATCATGGCTGTTTGGTCAGACTCTAAAATTGTCGGCGGTAAAAACCCTGTCAGTGCAAAACTTGGTGGTACCGGGTTGGGATTAATCGCATTAACCCGTATTGAGCGTATTCAACCAGGATTTACACCCGTTCCAACGCTAGAGGGTTTAGGTGATTTTATTGTCTACTCCCAAAAGCCCGATGGCAGTTATTATTCTAAATATATTCCTTCTGAAGGTGGTCGAATGGATAATTGGACATCATTATATTATCCCGGTGAAGCAGCTTTGGGATTGATGATGTTATATGAAATTGATAAAAATGATAAATGGATTAAATCAGCAGCGAAAACTCTTGAATACTTAGCTAAAAGTCGTGAAGGTTACACAAGCGTACCCGCAGATCATTGGGCACTGATGGCAACTGAAAAATTAATGGAGCTGCCTCAAGAAAAACTTCCTATTTCAAAAGATATTCTTTTATCTCACACTTTACAGATTTGCAAATCTATTTTCACAACTCAAATACTGGATTCATCAAGAGCAAAGTTTTATGGAGGGTTTAACAGTGACGGCCGAGTAACCCCCACTTCAACGCGCCTGGAAGGGTTAATCGCAGCGCGTTCATTTATTCCATATGACCATTATATTTCCGATCGGCTTGATAAAGCAATCACTTTGGGAATCACCTTTCTATTAAACTCACAAATAAAAGATGGATTTTATTCAGGTGGATTTCCTCGAGCAGTAAAATTAAAAAAAGACAACAATCTAAAAGTTAAAAACTTTAATAAAAAAGCGACAGAGATTCGAATCGATTACGTGCAGCATGCTTTGAGTGCAATGATAAAATATAAAAACAGTAATTGGAATTAATTAAATCTCTTTTGAGCCTTCAGTAATAGCCAATTCCCTTTAGAACGATCTCCGTCCTGAGATATGGAAACAATACGTATTGCTTCCATTAGAGGAATTTTGTGATTATCAAAACTGGAATATAAGGCATCCACATGACCAGCTATTAATTCAAGATTACTACCAACTTCCTTTGATATATGTTCATCTATAATTTCATAATAACGTTCAATGTAGTAAGGTGGTACCCAATTGGCTTGACCTTTATATTGCTTTGTTACTTCTGTTTGATGGTGCATCTTGGCTGTAGACATGGCAGCATACACCCCATTAACAAATGAGATTTTCTCTGGTTGCGACAAGGATTGCCAGTAATCTGCGGGAGTCGATTTATCTTGCGGAATAAGAACATTTATAAAAAACAATAATAGAAATATTTTCCGCATCTTTATTTCCCCTTATAGTGGTTAACGATTGGTATCCTGCGCCCAATACCAAACGCCTTATGGCTCACACGTAGCCCAGGTGCTGCCTGACGACGTTTAAATTCATTAATTCTAATTAAAGTACTTAATCGCTCTACTAGCTCTTTATTATACCCTTTTTTCACCAAGGATTGAACCGATGCTTTTTCTTCAATAATGGCATCTACAATTGGACTCACTATTTCGTAATCAAATGGGTCGACTTGATCAGGTGCTAGCTCTGCTGAAGGATCTTTTGTAATAGTGTTTTTGGGAATTCGATCATAGCCAGCATTCTCATTAATCCAATTGGATACGTTATAAACATCTGTTTTTGACAAATCGGATATCACTGCCAACCCTCCGCTCATATCTCCATATAATGTGCAATAGCCTAACGCCATTTCAGTCTTATTTCCCGTGGATAATACCATCCAGCCAAATTTATTTGACAACGCCATAATAAGATTTCCGCGGACACGGGCTTGTATATTTTCTTCAGCAATATTTCTTTTCGTTCCAGAGAAATAAGAACCCAAATCTTTCTCAACTTGGTTTACTATATCTTGTATCTCAACCACATTAAATTTTATTCTAAGGTTTTCAGCTAATTGTTGTGCATCATCAATAGAATGGTCGCTGGAAAATTTTGAAGGCAATCCAACAACATGAACATTATCATTTCCGAGCGCATCTACTGCAATACACGCAACCAATGCAGAATCAATTCCACCACTTAAACTAACGATCGCTTTACTATGCCCGGTTTTTCGAAAATAATCTTTAACGCCCAGGCATAATGCACGATAGAGTCCTTCATTCAAATTGCTAATATCTTTATCTATTACGGGTCTTGCAGTATTTATATCACAGATTACTATATCTTCTTTGAATCCATTTCCAACAGCAATCACGTCCTGATTTTTATTTAATATTACGGATTGTCCATCAAAGATGATCTCATCCTGCGCACCAATAAGATTGCAATAAATAAATGGGATTTGGTGGTTTCCGACCTTTTCTTTTATATGATCTATTCGATCTTGAAGTCTGTTTTCATGAAACGGCGAGGCAGAAATATTGATAATTACATCAACACTTATATCCAGTAATTCCTTTGTGACGTGTTTATCGTAATCATCATCCCATAAATCCTCACAAATTTCTAAGCCAATTTTATAAGATTTATCTTTGATGGTCACATTCCATATACCGTGGGATTTCCCTGGCGTAAAGTATCGCACTTCATCAAACACATCATAGGTTGGTAAAAGTTGTTTATCGTAATTATACACAATTTGACCATCCATGCAAACCGCAGCGCTATTATATAGATTATGTTTATTCTGTCGAACATAGCCAATGATAACTGGAATTGTTGATTGTTCAGCTATTTCGTTTAAAACGGATAAGTTATCAGCAACAAAGCCTTCTTCCCAAAGTAAATCTTGTGGCAGATACCCTGGTATAACCATTTCAGGGAATACAACTAAATCGACATCATTCTCAATTGCCTTTTTGTACGATTCAAGGATGAGACTTTTATTATAATCAAAAGCTCCAACGGTGGGATTTATTTGGCAGAGTGCAACTTTCATTTGATCCAATTAATGCTTTATTTGAAACTCAGTATATACTTCATGGGTTTGAGTATAACTAACATTTACATGTTCAACTTTACCTAACTCTGGTCCTCGGCGTAACTCATGAAGAAAGAGTCGAATATTTTCTTCGGTACCTTGTGCTTCGCAATACACACTCCCGTCAGCCATATTTTTTACCCAGCCATTAATGTGAAACCGTATACCCTGATTTCTTGTAAATACACGAAACCATACACCTTGTACACGACCATGAATTGAAATCTGAGCCATAGAATTATCCATTCTTATAGCCATCAATTTTACAAATATTTCATCGATTGATAACGCCTGATCCATCCTA
This sequence comes from Fidelibacterota bacterium, assembly GCA_013203145.1. Classification (GTDB taxonomy): domain Bacteria; phylum Fidelibacterota; class Marinisomatia; order Marinisomatales; family JABMOV01; genus JABMOV01. Next base: position 11,947 of record JABMOV010000067.1, on the reverse strand, counting down.
TCTATTATCCATGATTTATATCCAATTATGGGTTTATCCAGCTGCAGCATATACGCTATCTCTGATAAAGTACCATTTTTACCACCAATGGCTAAACCAACATCGCAATTATAAGTAATAAGAGGATTTCTTCCAATTCCCATATTTGTGGCAATAGGGATCGTAAGATATTCATTCCCTTCTTCAGGATCGATGCCTTTCAAAATACCAATAATAGTTCCATCATTTTCTGATACTCCTTTTGCGATGGCTTCCATAACACCATTCGCACCACCACAAAATACCAGAAAGTTAGCTTTCGCTAATCGACGACCAATTTCAATCGTTTCATTATATAGGTCAGGTTCAACTTCCCTTCCTCCAAAAACGCCAACTCTACCTGTAAATTTCATTAGGGTTCTAATCTAGACATTGTCCTTGGGAATGGAATACATTCACGGATATGCTGCGTACCGGTAATCCATGCAACGACACGCTCCAAACCTAGTCCAAAGCCCGAATGAGGCACTGATCCATATTTACGTAAATCTAGATACCACTTAAACGGTTTTAAAGGCAAATCATGATGCTGTATCCTATTCACCAAAGTATCGTAATCATCTTCGCGTTGACCGCCACCAATAATTTCGCCGAAACCTTCCGGTGCAATCATATCTACGCCTAAGGCCAGTTCATTGTTATTTGGATCGCGTTTCATATAAAAAGCTTTTACATCCGCTGGCCAACGGTGAATCATTACTGGCTTATCAAAATTTTCACCAATAATCGTCTCATCTGTTGCACCAAGATCATTGCCATACTCAAAGTCAGCGCCGGCTTTTTTTAGTATATCGGCCGCTTCATCATAGGTGATTCTAGGAAATGGTGGTACGATTGCTTCCAATTTGCTTAGATCACGTTCTAATACTTCAAATTCACGTTTACATTTTCCTATGCATTGTTGAACAATATAACCAACTAGCTTTTCGGCCCAGTCCATATTTTCATCGAGATCGCAATAAGCGATTTCCGGTTCAAGCATCCAAAATTCTGTTAAATGACGTCTTGTCTTGGATTTCTCCGCACGAAATGTTGGACCAAATACATAAATTTTCCCTAAAGCCATTGCACTTGCTTCACCATAAAGTTGGCCACTTTGTGTCAAATAAGCTGAACGATCAAAATAATCTACTTCAAATAAATTGGATGTTCCTTCAACAGCATTGGCTGTAAACATGGGTGAATCCACCAAAGTAAAGCCATTATTATCAAAGAAATCTCTGGCAGCTTTAATTATCTGATGACGGACTCGTAGAATAGCATTTTGTTTTTTTGATCGAATCCAAAGATGACGATTGTCCATAAGGAAAGCTGTGCCATGTTCTTTTGGTGAAATTGGATATTCATCCGCAATTTGCACAACAGTGATATTTTTAACTGTAAGCTCATATCCACCTGTTGCTCTGGGTTCTTTTCGAACCAATCCTGTGACCTTTACTGAAGATTCTTGCGTAAGCGTTCCTTCTAAGTCAAAGGTTAATGAATCCACTTCTGCCTTTACAACAACGCATTGCAAAAGGCCAGTGCCATCTCTGAAAATCAGAAACCAAATTTTACCAATGGAACGAGTATTATATACCCATCCTCTGACAGTAACCTCCTGTCCTTCATATTTTCCTAATTCATCAATAGTCGAAATAATCATTTTTTACCTTTCAATCAGAATTTACCAAGATGCCACGATATCACTTATAACATCTTCAGCAATTTTTGTAACGGCAACCCGTGTCGCAAATTCACGCGGTTCACCGATCTCATCCTCGTCGTCACCATCAATTAAATTATCACCATCATTGTCGATTCCATCTGTACTGATGTCACCACTCAATCCGTATGCTCCCCAACCAGTATATGATTTAATAAGCAGGGATTCATCTTTAGCAACGTCGTACCATTCTAATTCCATGCGGATTGTAAGACGGTATTCTGTCACGGCTTCAGCTTGGCTATAGGTATGTACTTTATCCTCAACTGATACGACAGTGCCACGCAAAATTGAATCCGAATCCTCGTCAGAACGGACCTTTAAAATATTTTCTTCAATAAACTTGGATTGCAAATCATCTGTAATTTGTTCAGCAATACCAAATTCTGCTGTTTGGTTTAATACTAATGGAATTGCTATGGATTTTATATGCGGTGGAATTGATCCAGCCATGCTATAAAACCCACATGAGGCTAGAAATAATGAAAATAGCCCAATACTAATTTTATTAATGGTTATCATCACGTTTAATCTTTCGCTCTAAACCAAAATCGCCGATTTTACGATATAGAGTACGCTCCGACATACCTAGAGACCGAGCTGCTGCACGACGATTATTATTAAAAAACTGCAAAGTGCGAGTGATGGCTTCCCTTTCTAAATCTTCCATGGTGAGTTCGCCAATGGCATCATCACGAATAAATTGATGGTCACCCTCATCTATACTCACTGAGCCACTATCGATAGAAATATGATCCCTTTGCGATCCTGAAAGTGCATTCATATCATACGGAACTGTAGCCGTTGATCCCGTTACCACACTTTTGACGATATCAACATCTTGTCTCAAAAGGAATAATTGACGCAACATCAGTTCGCGCTCAGCCTGTTCTGAAGACGTATTGACAACAACAGGTAAGTTAGGATTACTTTGAAATTGGATGAATTTATTCCCAAGTTTCTTTTGAACCATGTCTAGTGTGATTCGCTCACCCTTTTCCATAACTATAATTGATTCAACAAAGTTTTTTAACTCACGGACATTACCAGGCCAATCAAACTGCTTCATTAATCGAAGTGAATCAGGCATAAAACCGCGATATACCATATCATTATTTTGTGTAAAGAGTAGAGCAAACCGTTCTACCAAAGCAGAAATATCTTCCACGCGATTGCGCAAAGGTGGAACGTCAACCGTAACCGTTTTTAAACGATAATATAGATCCTGCCGGAATTGCCCTTTTGATGCTAATTCACCTAAATTATTATTGGTGGCAGCAATAACACGAACATCGGTATAGAGCGATTTGCTGTCTCCCACACGCATGAATTCACCACTTTCAAGCACCCGCAAGAGTTTAACCTGCGTTTCCAGCGGTGTTTCACCGATTTCATCAAGGAATATTGTTCCTTTATGAGCAGTTTCAAAATATCCTTTTCGATCTTCACCGGCACCCGTATATGATCCCTTTTTGTGCCCAAAGAGTTCGCTTTCAATGATTCCCTCGGGAATCGCCCCACAATTAACCGTGACCAATTCTTCGTGTGACCGCTTGCTAAACTGGTGAATGGCTTTAGCTACCATTTCTTTTCCAGTGCCCGATTCTCCATTGATTAGTACGGAAATATTTACAGGAGCAACCTGACTTATCATTTCCAATACTTCACGTGTGGCGTTGGAAGTTCCAACAATTCCTGATATTTTTTGTATACGATTTATATCCATTTCTTATCTCAAATTAGGCATAAATCAAGGTTTATACACGTTCCACGTACTTGTAATAAGTGTATTCAAATCTGAAAATACCGGTTTCCATTTTAAGTGTGCCCAGGCTAGCTTTGAGATGGAGACTAATTCTGCCGGATCTCCTTCTCTTCGCCCTTCAATTTCATACGGAACAGCGTTACCTGAGACCTTTTCTGTTTCATTAATTACGTCCAGGACAGAAAATCCCTCACCTGACGCCAAATTCAAAACGATATCTTTATCATTATCTACAAGATAATCCAATGCTTTGATATGTGCAGTTGCTAAATCATTTACATGGATATAGTCCCGAACACCCGTTCCATCATGCGTTTTGTAATCATCGCCAAATATTTTCAATGAATTTCTAATTCCGGAGGCAACCTCCATAACGACTGGTAATAAATTTTGAGGATTACGTTCTTTTCCCCTGATACGACCTTTTACATCGTATCCAGCAGCATTGAAATATCGTAGAGCTGCATACCGTAATCCCTGCAAATCTGAAAACCATTTTAAATTTTGTTCAATCGCAAGTTTGGTATATCCGTAATAATTGATAGGATTAACAGGATGATCTTCGTCAATCGGCAAATATTCAGGAAAACCATAAACCGCTGCGGTGGACGAAAAAATAAAGTATTTAATATTTAAATCCATCATGATATTCAGGATATTGAGAGTTCCATTCATATTATTATGAGAGTATTTTTTGGGATCCACCATGGATTCTCCTGCTGCTTTCCATGCTGCAAAATGCACAACTGCTTCAAACCCCTGAGACAGAACATCGCGAAGTAAAGAAATATCATGCGTAGAGCCTTCAACAAACGTAGCACGGATATCGATATTGTCAGTCATTCCCAGCGATAGATCGTCATAAACAGTAACATCATGGCCTGCATCGCAAAAATCAATTACGGCGTGTGAGCCAACATAGCCCGCCCCGCCTGTTACTAAAATTTTCATTTTTTGAAAATTCCTCCCAATTCTTTCTCCAATTTTTCAATTTCGTCCCGCAAATGAGCTGCTCTTTCAAATTCTAATTTTTCAGCAGCTTCTGTCATTTCATCACGTATCATATCCAATGCCATTTGTTTATCCAATTTTGAGAAATCATCTCCACGACGCGACGTTTTATATTCTAATTCTGGTTCAACCATCGAGTCCGCGACAAAAGTAGAATGCCTTATATCATCTATTGATTTATATATCGTCTTAGGTGTTATTCCATGTTTTTTATTGTAATCTAATTGAATTTTTCGACGACGTTTTGTCTCTGATATTAAATGTTCCATCGCTTCGCTTATAGTATCGGCATAAAGATAAACTTCGCCACCCACATTTCGTGAGGCCCGTCCAGCCACCTGCAACAGTGCACTTTTTGATCGTAAGAATCCTTGTTTATCTGCATCTAGAACAGCAACCAATGATACTTCTGGCAAATCCAACCCTTCCCTGAGCAAATTGATCCCAACTAATACATCAAATTCTCCTAATCGCAAATCCCTGAGAATTTTCACACGTTCAACCGTTCCAATATCTGAGTGGAGATACCTTACACGTAAATTTAGCCCATTTAGATATTCAGCTAAGTCTTCCGACATGCGTTTGGTAAGGGTTGTGATTAAGGTTCGTTCTCCTTTTCTGGTACGATAACGAATTTCCCCAACCAAATCATCAATTTGTCCCGCTGTTGGACGAACATCCACTTCTGGGTCAATTAATCCGGTAGGTCGTATGACTTGTTCTACAATCAATCCCTGGCACAGGTCTAATTCTCGATAAGCCGGGGTTGCTGAAGCATAAAGTACTTGATTTTGCAATCCCATAAACTCCGGTGCCTTTAGAGGCCGATTATCCATTGCGCTAGGCAAACGGAATCCGTGCTCGACCAACGTTTCTTTTCTGGATCGATCCCCATTATACATTCCCTGAATTTGAGGAAGCGTCACATGTGATTCGTCAATGATCGTTAGAAAATTATCAGGAAAAAAGTCAATCAATGTAAACGGCCGTTCTCCCGGTTTACGATTTGCGAAATATCGCGAATAATTTTCAATGCCAGAACAATACCCTACTTCCTGTATCATTTCCAGATCAAAATTTGTTCGCTGTTCGATTCGTTGCGCTTCCAGTAATTTGCCTAAATCACGCAACACTTCAAGTCGTTCATTTAATTCTTTACGTATTTCAACAAGGATTTGTGCGGTTTGTTTGGGATCAGCTACAAAATGCTTTGCAGGATAAACATAGATAAAATCCAGTGTTCGTAATATTTCTCCGGTAATAGGGTGAAAACTCACTATATCATCGATCACAGAACCAAATAGCTCCATGCGGATACATACTTCCTCATAAGCTGGGAAAATTTCAAGGACATCCCCGCGAACACGGAAATTGCCTCTCTCCAAAACGGAATCATTTCTTAAATAATGAATATTTATTAGCTGTCGCAGAAGTTCCTTCCGATTAACCTTCTGTCCTTTTTGAAGGTGGACAACCTGCTCTTTATACTCACTTGGAGATCCAATTCCATAAATGCATGAAACGGAACTCACAACAATTACATCCTTGCGCTCAATAAGCGAACTAGTAGCCTTCAGCCTTAAGCGATCAATCTCCTCATTGGCAGAAAAATCTTTTTCAATAAATGTATCAGTAACCGGCATATAGGCTTCGGGTTGATAATAATCATAGTAGCTTATAAAAAATTCCACAGAATTTTCAGGGAATAGTTGCTTGAATTCACCAAACAATTGAGCTGCCAATGTCTTATTATGAGAAATAATCAGGGTTGGGCGCTGAACTTCTTCAATGACTTTTGCCATTGTAAATGTTTTCCCTGATCCTGTAACACCAAGTAAAGTTTGATGCTTAACATTGTTTTTCAGGTTACCAACAAGTGCTTTAATAGCTTCTGGTTGATCCCCTTGAGGTGAGAAATCGCTGTGAACTATAAAATCTGCCATATTGTCCAAATTTACTCGTCTTTTTCCTTACAAAGCAAAGAAGATAGTTAAAATGTTTTACAGGCAGATTGGCATATTAATAACAAACAGATTACGGTCTTTAGCTTTTGATATCCTGGAGCGAATAAAAAACTGACGGATAACGGGAAGATAAAGTAATTTTATCAATACCAATAATAAAGAAAAATGAAAAACATGAAAAATTATTCAACCCTTAAAGATTTAATCTCAATCGATTCTCCATCAGGATACACGGAAAATGCTTGTAAATATATTTTCGATCTATTGACCCAATATGGCTATTCACCTGAGTATACAAACAAAGGCGCAGTAAAGTGTTCTTTGGGTAAAAACCCAACTCTTGCTATTGCCGCACACGTCGATACTCTGGGTGCCATCGTTTCTAAAATAAAAGAGGACGGCACACTTGCCTTTTCACTATTAGGTGGTCTATCACTTACTGGCGCTGAAGGCGAATATGTAAAAATCGTAACGCATGATGGGAAAAGTCATACAGGTACACTTCTGTTGAATAATCCTTCAGTTCATGCTAATCGTGAAAAAGAGAAAACAGTACGAAGTATTAAAAACATGCACGTACGTGTGGATGAAGAAGTCTACTCTGTTGAAGACGTTGAGAAGCTTGGTATTTCCGTTGGCGACATTATTTGTGTTGACCCAAAATATCAGGAATTAGATAATGGGTACATAAAATCAAGATTTTTAGATAATAAAGCAGGATGTTATGTGCTTTTTGAAATTGCACGTAGATTAAAGAAAACTGGCAATGATTTACCAGTTGAATTATTTTTCTCCAATTACGAGGAAGTTGGACACGGTGGCACATCAGGTTATGTAGACACAATTGAAGAACTTCTGGTTGTCGATATGGGTGTACTTGGGGATGATTGCGAAGGAAATGAAGTATGTTGCTCTATTTGTGCAAAAGATTCCAGTGGCCCATATGATTATAATTTCAGGAAACGATTAGTTGACTTGGCACGCAAAAATAAAATTGACTATAAACTAGACATCTATCCATTTTATGGCTCTGACGGTTCTGCTGCCCTACAGGCGGGAAATGATTTCAGAGTCGGATTAATCGGTATGGGTGTTGCGGCGTCTCACGGAACTGAACGCACCCATAAAAAAGGCATTGAGGCTACTATCGAATTAGCATTGGCTTATATGAGCGATATGTAATAAAAGTTAGTTCAACAAATTAAATGATATTAATTTGTTCTGTTAATTAGCAAGGAATTTTGAAATAGGGGAAAGTGTTGCGAAGAGATGCTTCAAATATTCGTATGAATGTTTTGAAAACCGTACATAAAATAATTATCGTATTTGCTACTTTATGTATTTACTTTTTTCAGTCCCAACTTTATGGTTCTTCTATTTTGCGCGTTTATCACCATGAATCGTATCCTCCAATAGAATTTCTCGATAATATTGCTCAATCTACTGGATTTACAGTAGATATTTTTAAAGCAGTAGCAGAAGTAACCGATTTTGATTATACAATTGAGGGGATTCCATGGGATTCCATTAAGGTAAAACTAGTTTCCCAGAATTTTGATGTTTTTACTGGATTATATTATACGCATGCTAATACCGATATACTTGAATACTCTACTCCATTGCTAACCGTATCCTACTCATTGTTTGTTCGTAAAGGATCAAGCATACATGATCTTCTTGATCCTATTAAAAAAGATGTTGTTATTCTGGGTGGTGGACTGTCATCAAAATTAGTCAATGATATTTATTCAATTAACAAAATAAAAAAAGTTAGATTTATTGATGAGGCTCTGACTCTCGTATCATCTGGGACTTACGATTGTGCAGTTCTACAATCATTCCAAGTATCACATTATTTGCAAAATTCGAACATTGATAATATTATTAGTGTTGGACCAAAACTACTTTCAAGAAATCTATGTTTCGCTGTTCCAAAAAATCAAATAGAGTTACTAAACAAAATCAATGATGGTATTGAGATTATTAAATCAAATGGCAAATATGATAAAATTAGGAGTGAATGGATTCACCCATATGAAGAGCGATTCATATCCTGGAGAACAGTGCAAACTTATTTTATCGGAATAGTAATTGCATTTATTATAATAAGTATTGGTGTATATTTTTGGACAAGAATTTTAAAACGGGCTGTAGTAAAGCGTACGGTTGAGTTGAATCGAGAAATACAGGAACGAACTAAAATCGAAGAAGATTTACGTATTTCTTCCGAACAATTATCTGACTCCAATATGATGAAAGACGTGCTACTAGATATAATCGCCCATGATTTGAAGAATCCAGCCGGAGTCATTAGCGGTATTTCTGACATGATGATTTCTGAGGATCCAAAAAACGAGATGGTTCATATGATTAAAGATAGTAGTGACAATCTTTTGGATATCATAATAAATACTTCGATGCTCGCCAAAATTGCTGTCGGTGATAAATTGGACAAGGAAACTATCGACCTCTCCAAAATGATTTTGAAAATAGTTGATGAAAATCAGATATACCTAAACCATAATGATATGACAATTGAAAATGAACTTCCGGAGTCCTTATTCGTCCATGCGAATCCAGTAATAAACCAGATCTTTAATAATTATATAAATAACGCAATCAAATATGCTTCAATTGGCAAAAAAATAATTATTACACATGAAAAAGATGCTTCATTTCATATTATTAATGTGATTGATTTTGGTAAAACGATCCTTACAGATGACCGAAAACGTATATTTAACCGATCAATTCAATTGGATTTGGAACAAAGAAAAGGTCATGGTCTAGGGTTGGCTATTGCACGGCGAATCGCAGAATTGCATTATGGTGAAGTAGGTGTAAAACCAAATCAACCTGTCGGCAATATATTCTATTTAAAACTTCCTGTATAACATATATAACGCAGAAATACTTTAATAATGTTCTTTAAGTCTTATTGACATATCTATGATTATAGCGATTTATCAGAGTTTCTATATAACGTGATTTAATCTGTTGACTGGCAAGCACTTGTTTTATTGGTGGAAGTTTCTGGATGGTCCATAGGTGGTGGTAATACATAGACTGTTTCTCCATCATGCATAATATCCATTATATTTTAACTTCCAAAACTTCAATTTCACGCTGTCTGCTTTTCACAGCTTGCCCCGATTTATCGGGGTCCATAACAGCGAGTGTTGGGTGTAATTATTAATCTCTACTTAATTAACAATATCTTTTTATGGTTTTTAATATTATCAAACTCAGCTAAAATAAAATATACCCCGCTAGGTTGATCAATTGCATCCCATTTAACTTCATGTTCACCTGCCAATTTATTTTTATTAACTAGTATTGAGATTTCACTCCCAGATAAATCATACACCTTAATTGAAATTAATTCCGATTTTGTAATTGTATATTGAATCGTAATTATTGGATTAAATGGGTTAGGAAAAGTAGATAATAATGTAAATTCATCTGGAATATTATTAGTAGCATTTGAATAAATTGCCAAAAATTCTTCATATGAATATTGATTTCTTGAATAATTCTCCCATTCAATCCCAGACCATTCCTTATGTAACGACTCAATGCGATTATTATTAATATCATAGATTGATAAATACTGGGATGAATTCAACCAAGAATCTGTATTCCATATTTGAATTCTAAATTCTGTAGTATCATTTTCATAATAATATAGGTTACGTTGATTGTTATTCCAGTTGTTATCAACCCAAATATGTTCAACTTTCTCCGTTAGCACCAAATTCTGATCATAATTATATTGATATAACGAAGAATTCACCCAAAAAGTATCCACCCATATTTGCGATAAATCTTCAATCAAATTATTTTCAATGTCATAACTATAATTATGGATGTTATTGTTTTCCCACAAGCTATCAGACCAAGTTTGATGCAAATCTTCAATAAGATTTCTATTCTGATCATATATGTACTGTCGCCTAGACGAATTCTCCCAAATATCAATTGTCCAATTTCGATATATTACTTCTATTAAATTATTATCATCACCATAATAATTATTGGATTGATAAAAATCCTCCCAATCATCCTCCGTCCAATGTTGAAATGTTACTTGTGTTTTATTATTATTAACGTCATAATAGCACATATTTCTATTGAAATTTATCCAATTGTTTTCAGACCATTCTTGAATTACTGATTCAAATATATTATTTCCATTATATGTATAGATATTTCGCCTATAATTTTGCCACTCATCACTTATCCATATTCTATTAATACTCTCAGCTATATTATTACTTTCATCATAATTGTACGAATTATTAAAATTATTGATCCAAGAAGTATCTAACCACAATTCAATAGTTGCACTGATCAATCTCCAGTTATCTCTATTGCTCATATCTTTATAACTATCAATAATATAAGCACCATCCATTAGCTGAGAACTATAGTTATTGATTTGATTATTACTCATCATCGGTTGTTGAGAAATTAAACTTATATGAAAAAGTAAATAAGTTAATATTGCTCTTAATAATAACATTTTATCTTCTCCTAACTAAAATTTATATAAATTACACCCAACGAGGTAGCTCTGCGGCGTGTTTGACTAACATTTTCTTTTCTCTATACATCATTTCGTACTCCAAAAGTTATTTTCCACGCTGCCTGCCCACGACGTCCGTAGCAGCGAGTGTTGGGTGTACATTTTATTAGTTTTGTATTATTTTTCCAGTATTAGGATCAAATATTGGTTTATCATCTTTTTCTATTAAGACTATTAAATAGTTTTCAGAGTGCTCAGTAGAATATATCAACAATCCTAAACCTGGCATAAAAAATAGACCACAGCAAATTCCAGCTGATGCTAAGGGAATTTTAATTTCCTGTTTTAAAGGAAATAGTTGGGTTTTGTAACCTTGATATTCGGCTCGAATAATATACTTTGGTGCAAGAAGACCATCTTGAACCCTAAAAGTGCGGGGACTCTTCCCAATTGACTTTCCACTTAGGAAAAGATCCGCACTGTCAGGGACTGTGGTAATTGTTGTCATTTTATACCCAAATGATTGTCCGTACGAATAAACGTTAAACAAACAAATAAGTAAAAAACGACGCAGCACTATTTTGTAACAGTAACTGTACGTCTACTCACGGTGATATAACTAGCTGGAATACCAACAATTATATCTAGAGCTTCAGTACTAGTTTTTATTTCATAGTTAGCTGCACCACCAGCCATTGTATTTGTATCAACAGTATTTATTGGAATTAACCCAAATAGCGCAAACCATTGGGTAGCTGTTTCTACTTGACCGGATTGTGGACCAGTACCAACCATATGTGTATGTGTAGTACATGACACAACCAATAGTGGTACTAGGATTAAGAGCAGTATAGTTACTTTCCTCATTTCACCTCCTTGTTTAGGGCTAGAGAAATACTACCTATTGAAGATTCTATTTTCTTCAATTCTTTTTCATA